>SAAM01000790.1 GCA_009929415.1 Clostridia bacterium
CCCCGGGGTAGCTTTTATCCGTTGAGCGACGGCCATTCCATTCAGAAGCCGCCGGATCACTAAGCCCTGCTTTCGCACCTGCTCGACTTGTAGGTCTTGCAGTCAAGCTCCCATATACCTTTACATTCAATGCATGATTTCCATTCATGCTGAGGGAACCTTGGGACGCCTCCGTTACATTTTGGGAGGCAACCGCCCCAGTTAAACTACCCACCTAACACTGTCCCTAAACCGGATTACGGTTATAGGTTAGAATCACAGAATAATAAGGGTGGTATTCCAAGGTTGACTCCATATCAACTGACGTTAATACTTCATAGTCTCCCACCTATCCTCTACATATCAACCCATAATTCAATATTAAGCTATAGTAAAGCTCCACGGGGTCTTTCCGTCTTGCTGCGGGTAACCTGCGTCTTCACAGGTATCACAATTTCGCCGAGTCCCTCGTTGAGACAGTGCCCAGATCATTACGCCATTCGTGCAGGTCGGAATTTACCCGACAAGGAATTTCGCTACCTTAGGACCGTTATAGTTACGGCCGCCGTTTACTGGGGCTTAAATTCAATGCTTCGCTTACGCTGACATCTCCTCTTGACCTTCCAGCACCGGGCAGGCGTCAGACCCTATACATCAACTTAAATTTTAGCAGAGTCCTGTGTTTTTGTTAAACAGTTGCCTGGGCCTCTTCACTGCGACCTCTATTTCTAGAGGTACTCCTTCTTCCGAAGTTACGGAGTTAATTTGCCGAGTTCCTTAACGAGGGTTCTCTCGTACACCTTAGGATTTTCTCCTCATCTACCTGAGTCGGTTTGCGGTACGGTTACCAAATACATTCACTACGAACTTTTTCTTGTCAGTGTGGTTGGGTCAGTTCCTCCCTTTCGAGAATCCCATTCATTTTTCAGAGTTAAAATTATCCGGATTTTCCAAAATAATACTCCTACGAATTTAGAGCCTGTAATCCATCACAGGCATGACTTACCCTACTGCGTCCATCCTTAGTTAATAACACATATTTGATAGTATCGGAATATTAACC
>SAAM01000129.1 GCA_009929415.1 Clostridia bacterium
TGCATCAAATGCTCCGCTGTTATTCAGTATTCCTATGATTCCGCCTATTACGAATACGAACATTATGATGTCGATAGTTTCATATACTCCATTTATCGGAGCCTGGATGATTTCCATTATTCCCTGCGGGTTGCTTTCGATTTCCTCGTATGATCCCGGGATAGCTACCGGCTTGTAGATGCTGCCATCTGTGAATTTTTCAACGTCTACCTTGATTCCGAGTTCATCGAGAGTTGCCTGAGTCGCAGGCATTTCCTGCTCTGTTCCGTCTGGCATTGTTATTGCAAAGTTTGTCGTATCTTCATTGTAGAGCAGCTTTGCATATGATCCTGCCGGTACAGTGTGTGTAAGTATTGCGGCAAATACAAGTACTATGAACAGTACGGTATATGCCGTAGGAAAGCTTCTTTTTTTCTTGTTCTTGCTCATTTTGATCCTCCTGTGTATGTTTGGGTATTTTGCGCTGCCCTACATTGAGAGCAGCTTTTTGAATGCCACTGAATATACTTCCATTGCGGTTTTGAGGTCCTCTATCGTCGCATATTCGTTTGGCTGGTGCTCGGTCTCCTCGCTGTGCGGGAAAGCGGCTCCAAAGGCTACGCAGTTGTCTATGGCTCTTGCGTAGGTAGCTCCTCCTGATGATATAGGCTCGCTCTTGAGGTCTCCGGTTACTTCCTGATATGCATCCATGAGGGATTTTACCAGCGGGGAGTCGAGCGGGGTGTATATCGATCTGAGGTAGTCGTTTTCTGATATCTCAAAGCCGTGTATCGCTGCGGCTGATGTCAGCTTTTCCATTACGAATTCCTTGCTTACGCTTACCGGGATTCGCATGTCGATGTTAAGCACTTCTTTTTCGCTGTCCATGCTTATCTTTCCTATATTGAACTTGAGCGCTCCGGACATCTCGTCTGAGCATTCGCCGAATATCTTCGTTGCGAGGGCGTCTTCGTTTATGAATTCTGTGACGAAGCTGCTGCAGGCTGTCTTCATGCCGGCTCTGTCCATTGCCATGAGAAGGCGGCTGATCGCGTTTATTCCCTTGTCTGCGTCCTTTGCGTGCGCAGAGTGGCCTGTGACTGTAATGCTGCCCTCTTCTTTCTTGTACTCGAATCCGAGGCTGTCAAGCGCTGCTGCGAGTTCATCTGCCTTATCTGAGCTGTATGTTATCGATGAAGGCACGGAGTTGTAAGCGTCTCCTCCTGAGACTTTTATGCCTGAAACTGCCTTTGCAGTGAGGTCTACCTGGAGCAGGCCTTTTTCTGCGAATATGAGCGGGAAGTTGGCGTCCGGAGTGAAGCCGTAGTCAGGTATCTGCTCGAGCTCGTTGTATCTGTTGATGCATCTCCAGAGGTTTTCTTCGTCTGTGCCGAATATGAATCTTACCTTCTTGTCTGTCTTTATCCCGCTTTCCACTGCGGCCTTGAAGGCATACATCGCAGTCAGGGTAGGTCCCTTGTCGTCCTGGACTCCTCTTCCGTATACTCTGCCGTCTTTTACGGTGACTTCAAACGGAGGGTTGTCCCAGTGCTTTACGTCTCCTGACGGAACTACGTCGAGGTGGCCGAGCACTCCTATCATGGTCTCTCCGCTGCCGTAGTCTGCGTAGCCGTAGTAACCCTGTGGGTCATAGTAGGTCTTGAATCCCATTTTTTCTGCTATGGCAAGCATTTCCCTGAGGGCCATGTCGATCTTTTCTCCAAATGGATACGGGCTGTCATCCTTTGCGTATACGCTCTCTATGCTGACGAGCCTCTGCAGGTCGCTCATGAAATCTTCGAAGTTTGCTTCTATTATATTTTTCATTTTTTCTCCTTTCATAGATGATCGGGGTAGTATCAGTTCATTATATATTTAGATACTCCTATTATCATTTTGTATATTCTATCTCAATGAAAAGGTTTTTTCTGTAGTGCAGGCTACAAATTGTGATAAATTATCAAAATTTGTCATAAATTAGAATTATTTAATTAAATTGAACAAATAGCTGATAAGTATGGCCGTGAGGGGCAGATACTCTGATTTTCTGCGCAAAAAAATGACCGGAGCTCCGGTCACTGCATTTTGGCATTGTTGATATGAGGCGCAGCCGCCCATTCTTAGACGAGGATGTTGGTCATCTTCCTGAGGGTATCTATGTCCTTTATTATTATCTTCCTGTTTTCGATGTCTATGAGGCCTCTGTCTCTGAACTGGTTCATGGTGTTCGTGACGGTGATGCGGTTGAGGCCGAGGCGGTTGGCGATCTCCTCGTGGGTGAGGATTATGCTTATCCTGCTCTTGTACTCGCTGTCCTCGGTGTAGTATAGCCGAACTAGAAAGTCTGCGAGCCTCCCTGTGGAGTCGTTGAAGTGAAAGCTTGCGAGCTCAGACATGACAGCGCGGTACTTGCGGATTATGCTTATAAGGAAGTAGTGATATATCTGGGGATCCTCTCTCAGCTTGGATTCGACGAATCTGCGGTTTACCACGGAGATGGAGCCCTTTGTCACGGCCTTGTTCACCGCGAAGGTATTGGTCTGGTCAAAGAAAGCCATCTCGCCGAAGATGTTTCCTTTTACCACGCGGAAGAATATTATCTCGTCGCCTTCCTTTGAGTGCATTATCTGGTTGAGCTCTCCTTCGAGGAGTATGTATATGGATTCGAAATCTTCCTGCTTTATGATCTCGCCTTTTTTGAAATTTATGAGCTTTCCGTGTGAAGCCAGGTTCTTGAGAAAGAAATCGTCCATCTTCTTCTGGACTTCCTGGTCGAATATGTGTTCGTACATCCTGCGGCTCCTTTCCTTATTCTGTTTTTAATGTATGATGATGTTATCTGTCTGAGGATATTATACCACATATATAAGGCGCGGAATTCAAAATAAAATATTGGGGATATCTATATTGACATGTGGATAGAATTGTGGGTATTGTGGATAACTTCTTGATAAGATGTTGACAATTTAATTAAAAACTGTGGGTAAGGACATGCTTCCTGTACATAAAAATGGGATAAGTCCTGTACATGCTGGAAACAGTGGGTTATACAATATGTTGTATTTTGGGCTCAAAAAGGCTTTTAAAACACTATATATTGTGGTATAATTTGTCCAATGAGATTGAAGAAATATATGTTCACAGAAAGGGCCGTATGAATATGAAGGTAGAAAAAAGAAACAAGTCGCTCGTTGACTTTGATGCGTCAAAGATAAAGAGAGCTATTGAAAAGGCTATGGCTGAGACCATAGATGGGGTGGACTCGGTGCTGTCTGAGGAGATAGCCCACAAGATTGAGGTCGCTTTTGAGAAGGAAAAGGACATCATACACATTGAGCAGATACAGGACATGGTGGAGATGCTTCTTATGGATTCCATAAGGAAGGATGTTGCCAAGAGATATATCATATACAGAGCTGAGAGAGACAGGGCAAGGATCAACAAGAAGGAAGAGGACTCGCATCTGAGCGAGGAGTTCATAAGTCAGTACAAGCACAGCATAGCGCCTATGGGCGAGCTGGGAAGCTTTGTATTCTACCGTACTTATTCGAGATTCATGAACAATGAGGGCAGAAGGGAATACTGGCATGAGACTGTAAAGAGGGCTGTGGAGTACAATACTTCGATAGCGCCGACTACTAAGGAAGAGGCTGAGCAGCTTTATGACAACGTGTTCAACCTTAGACAGTTCCTTTCAGGAAGGACCTTCTGGATAGGAAACACTGACGTGAGCAGAAATTATCCGCTTGCGAACTTCAACTGCGCCTTTGAGGTTATAGATTCGTTCAAGTCCTTCAAGGACCTGTTCTATCTGCTCATGCTCGGATGCGGGGTAGGCGTGAGGGTGCTCGATGAGGATGTTGCGGGTATGTCCAAGGTAAGGACTGACTACAACATAATCCATCAGGACTACACTCCAAAGCCAAGGATGGAAAGAATGGAAAATACTTCGCTCAACTTCTTTGCGGACGACAGCTGCGAGATTGTGGTTGGAGATTCGAAGGAAGGCTGGATAGAGTCGCTTTCGTTCTATTTTGAGCTGATAACGGAGCACAACTACAGAGGAATCAAGAACATTTTCATAGATTATTCAAATGTAAGGGAAAAAGGCGAGAGGCTGAGAAAGTTCGGCGGAACGGCGAGCGGCCATGAGAGCCTCAAGAGCATGTTCAGGAAGATAGACAGGGTCATCAAGAAGAGGGCGCTGAGCATAAGCCAGAAGAAGGTAAGGCTTACTTCTGTGGACTGCATGGACATTGCTAACATAATAGGAGAGAATGTCGTGGTAGGCGGGGTAAGACGTACTGCCGAGATGGTTATAATCGACCAGAACGACAAGGAAGCTATAAACGCTAAATCCGAGCTGTACACATTTGAGAACAACAAGTGGCAGATCAACCAGGATATAGCGCACAGACAGATGAGCAACAACTCTATATACTTCACGAGCAAGCCGTCGAGAAAAGAGCTTCACCTTCAGCTTGAGCGTATGAGATATTCAGGAGAGCCTGGATTCATAAATCACGATGCGGCATCAAAGAGAAGAGACAACATGAAGGGCGTAAACCCTTGCGGCGAAATCCTTCTGGATTCAAAGGGCGTGTGCAACCTTACTACGGTAAACGTGATGGCCTTCGTTCAGGACGGCAAGCTTGACAGAGAGGGACTGCTCAAGGCGCAGAGGCTTTCTGCAAGAGCCGGATACAGGATGACTATGCTGGAGCTCGAGCTTCCTGAGTGGGACAAGACTCAGAAGAGGGACCGACTTCTTGGATGCTCGCTGACTGGATGGCAGGACATGGTAAACCAGCTTAAGCTGAGCAAAGCTGACGAGGCTGAGCTTCTAAGAGACATGAGACAGGCGGCAAGAGAGGCTGCGGATGAGTATGCGAGAGAGCTCGGACAGAACGCGCCGCTGCTTGTTACTACTGTAAAGCCTGAGGGAACTCTTTCTCAGCTCCCTACGGTATCTAGCGGGGTTCACTATTCGCACTCGCCATATTTCGTGAGAAGGGTAAGGATCTCTTCGAGCGATCCGCTGCTCAAGGTATGCGAGGAGCTTGGATATCCGGTATTCCCTGAGGTTGGCCAGGACATGGAGACTGCTTCGACAAAGGTCGTGGAATTCCCTGTAAAGGCACCGGAGGGAAGGACCAAGTTTGACGTGACGGCAGTGGAGCAGCTCGAAAACTACCTGATGTTCATGGAAAACTATGTCGATCACAACTGCTCTATCACGGTTCACGTAAGAGAGAACGAGTGGGAAGAGGTTGAGGAATACGTGTGGAAGCACTGGGACAAGATAGTTGCGGTATCATTCATTCCGCTTAACGATGCGTTCTACGAGCTCCTTCCATATGAGGCGATCACTGAGCAGGAATACCATGACAGAAAGGCTGCTATGAAGCCGTTCATACCATCTCTGATAAGCAAGTACGAGACGAGAGAAGAGGAATACGAGCTAGAGAATGATGGCTGTGAGAGCGGAATCTGCCCTGTAAGATAGATTTTGGTGAAACATAGAAAATTATTTACGGCGACTCATATTTGA
>SAAM01000791.1 GCA_009929415.1 Clostridia bacterium
GAATATGTCTTGTATCCTCCACTGAGGTTGAAAACATTCTTAAATCCGTTCTGTGACAGAATTCTTGCAGCCAGATAGCCTCTTAAACCAACGGCACAGTATATTACTACTCTTTTGTCAGCAGGTATCTCATCCAGTCTTAATCTGATTTCATCAAGAGGGATATTTAGTGATCCCGGTATTGCTGAGTCCATGTGCTCCTCAGCAGTTCTTACATCAATAAGTATATCTCTCTCAGGATTCAGGTATTCAATTTCTCTCCAGGTAGTAATTTTAACTTTTCCGGAAAGTATATTGTCAGCAACAAATCCGGCCATATTTACCGGATCTTTTGCAGACGAAAATGGTGGGGCGTAGGCGTGTTCAAGCTCCATAAGGTCATAAACAGAGCCACCTCTGCCGAGTACAGAGGCAAACATCTCAATTCTCTTGTCTACACCTTCAAACCCAACAACTTGAGCCCCAAGAAGCTTTCCCGTATCAGGTGTAAAGGTGATTTTTACAGAAAGAGGCAGAGCATTTGGATAGTAACCGGCATGTGAAGCAGAGTGGGTATATGAGTCTAAATGTTTTATACCCTCTCTCTCCAGCCATTTCCCACTCATACCGGTGGATGCTACAGTAAGATCAAAAACTTTAGCTATTCCGGTACCTATTGATCCTTTGTACTCTGATCTGTTACCAAACACCATATTATCTGCTGCAATCCTCCCCATTTTATTGGCAGGACCGGCAAGAGGAATAAGCACAGGCTTGCCGCTTACAAGGTGAGTAACCTCAACTGCGTCGCCAATAGCATATATGCTCTCATCAGATGTTTGGAGATATTTATTGATTTTTATACCTCCGGTAGTTCCAATTTCAAGACCAGCCTCCCTAGCCAGGCTCACTTCCGGCCTTACCCCGATGCTCCATATTGCCATATCTGCGAAAATGCTTGAACCGTCGTCGAGAAGAGCTTCAATGTATGAACCACTATCTTTAAACTCTTTAACACTTTTAGAGAGATGTAGCTTAACTCCTTTTGCTTTTAGCTCAAG
>SAAM01000130.1 GCA_009929415.1 Clostridia bacterium
TTTATTTAAATATTCCGAACGGCTTTCCAACTGGAAGGAAAGTTTTTCCAAAGTGGTTGTTAAGCACGTTTGCGCCGCATCCGTAGAAAGAAAGGATAGCTATAAGAAGCTCAGAGTAAGCTGCAAGGCTGTGCATTGAGTGCTCTGCTATTCCGAGGTTTGAAAGCGCAAGTCCGAGGAAGAGGAAATCTATCATTACGAAGATGAAGAACAGTACCTTGTTAGTTTCCATCGCTCCGATAGTCATGAAGAGCGTAAATATCAGATAACCTAAAAATGCGAATCCGAACTGCTTTGGATCTGCAGCAGCTGCAAGTGTTTCTCCAAAAACTCCGTTCTGGATCATCCATGACATTGCCATAGCGAACCAGAAGAATGCGTATGCTCCAAAAGCAGTAGCGCCAAAGTGTTTGTTATGCTTGAAATCATTTATGCAGGCAACAAGCTGAGCAGCAGCTCCTAAAAATATTGCCCATGGGATAACAAGTGATACCCCAGATGTGAGACCCAGTTTCTGAGAAGACGCAACAAGTGTAACCATTGCGAGTCCAAAAAGTCCGATAGCCGAAGGGTCAGCTACAACTATCTTAACCTTACTTTCGTTCATGATACCTCCGAATAATAATATAATTTTTAATAATGCAAAAAATGCATGCCATCAAACTTTACCAAATTTATGTACGCTTGTCAACAACAATTATGAACAATTTTAAAAAAAGCACCTCCATTGGATGAAGGTGCTCTGGATATTATATTTACATATGCTGAATATTATTCACAAACAACTATCCAGCCCTCTGGAGCTTCTACTTCTCCAAACTGGATTCCTGTAAGCGTCTCATAAAGCTTCTTGGTAACAGGGCCAACCTCTGTCTCGCTGTGGAATACGTGCATCTTGCCGTTGTGAGAGATTCCGCCTATCGGAGATATAACAGCTGCAGTACCGCATGCGCCCGCCTCTGCGAACTCGTCAAGATTGTCTATGAGGACGTCTCTTTCTTCAACTTCCATTCCAAGATATTCCTTTGCAACATGCATAAGTGAATATTTAGTTATACTTGGAAGTATAGATGGTGAGAATGGAGTAACGAACTTGTTGTCCTTTGTTATTCCAAAGAAGTTTGCAGCGCCTACTTCTTCTATTTTTGTGTGAGTCGCAGGGTCAAGGTAGATACAGTCTGCAAAACCACTGTTAACAGCAAGCTGATGAGGATAAAGGCTTCCTGCATAGTTTCCTCCAACCTTTGCCGCGCCTGTTCCGTGTGGAGCAGCTCTGTCGAATTCAGATGTGATAAAGTTTACAGGAGTCATTCCACCCTTGAAGTAAGCTCCAACCGGCATGCAGAATATTGCGAATATATATTCAGGAGCAGGTTTTACTCCTATGTTCTCTCCAACTCCGATGAGCATCGGTCTCAGGTAAAGTGTAGCTCCTGTGCCGTATGGTGGAACCCAATTCATGTTTGCCTTGACTACCTGAACGCAGGCATCTATGAATTTCTCAACAGGAACCTGAGGCATAAGCAGTCTGTCTGCACTGTTGTTCATTCTCTTTGCATTCTGATCAGGTCTGAAAAGCTGAACCTTGCCTTCTTTTGTCGTGTAAGCCTTAAGGCCTTCAAAAGACTGCTGACCATAGTGAAGCGCCGTAGCACATTCTTCTATGTATAATCTGTTGTCTTCAACAAGAGCTCCGTCGTCCCATTTGCCATCCTTATATCTTGAAACATATCTGAAGTCTGTTTTAAGATAGCTGAACCCAAGATTTTTCCAGTCGATATTTACTTTTTCCATTTTAATTTCCTCCTTTTGCTAAATAGCTGATAACAATATAATGCCACACTTTTTGAATAAAATCTATATTAAAGCGTTAAAACAGGCATAAAATTTTCTGATCATATGCTCATGAAAGGTCCAAATCTTGCGAGATAGTCCTGATGCTCCCTGTAGTCAGGGTCATAAGAACCTACCTTTCTCCAGAATGACCTGTCGTGATTGAGGTGAAGTATATGGCAGAGCTCATGGATTATCACGTAATCTATCACTTCCTGCGGGGCCATTGAAAGGCGGTAGTTGAACGTGAGCTCTCTGAGCGAATTGCAGGTACCCCAGGTTGCGGGAGAATCTACCACAGATACGCTCCTTGCCTTGACACCGATGATGCCCTCAAAATGCCTGACCCTCTTTTTCACTATCTCTCCGGTCTTTGACACATAAAACTTTTTTATCATCTCCTGAGCTTTCTCATCAGAATCCGGGATCTCTCCGATTATATCCGAGAGGCTGAATGCATTCCCCAGGTACAGAAACGTTTCGTCACTTTCATAGCTTTTCTCTCTTGATATATATCTCCTGTTTTCAAGCTTCTCAAGCACTTTCAGGATTTCCCTTGAATTGGATATCACGAAATCTGTTATATCGCTCTCCTGCGTCTTTGGGGGAGCCTTTACCGTGACATATCCTTCCGGCGTTATATCCAGGCTCAGCTTCTTTCTCTTTGAGTACTCTACATTAAATACAACTTCTCTGCCTTTTATTTCAATCTGCATATCTTCTTCTCCGGCTATAATAAAAACAAAACAATCCCATACAGATATATTATATCAGAATATTGCCTTCAGAAAATGCTCAGATATGGAAATCATGAATCAAAGATGATATAATGAAGGGTAACGACAGAACATGACTTTAAAACTATAAAATTAATATAAAAGGAGAACCCGATATGGATACTACGGTTAATATGGACAGAGAAAAGGCGTTTGAGCTTCTTGAAAAATATGTTTCCACTCCGCACATAAAGATACATTCACTTGCTACAGAGGCCGTGATGCGGGCGCTTGCGACGAGGCTATCTCCGGGAGACGAGCAGATGTGGGCAGTGGCAGGGCTTCTTCACGATCTTGACGAGGACTGCTGCGACTGGCGAAACGACATGTCCACGCATGGGCCAAAGAGCATAGAGATACTGAAGGAACACAATTTCGGTAACGAAGATATTTACAATGCAATACTGGCGCACAATCCGGAGAATGGAAAGAAGCCGGAGACGAAATTTGAGATAGCGATGTACGCGGGAGATCCTATAACTGGATTCATAAATGCCATAGCGCTTGTATATCCAGATAAAAAGATAGGCAGCGTGAAGGTAAAATCGATAATAAAGAGGATGAAGGAAACCAGATTTGCCGCAGGAGCAAACAGGGAGGCCATGATGGCGATCGAAAAGACCGGGATCCCATTCGCCGAGTTTGCTGAGATTTCGCTCAACGCGATGCAGGAGATAGCAGAAGATCTGGGCCTTTAAAGTAACGGCTTTTGAAAGAACAGGAGAACAAGATGTATATAGATGATACGATTGCCGCCATAGTGACTGCACCGGGAGAAGCTGGAGTAGGCATAATCAGGGTAAGCGGCAGGGATGCACTCGAGTGCGTGAACCGCATATTCGAGCCCGCAAGGCCGGGAGTAAGGCTTGAGGAAAAGGTAAGGTACATGACGCTCGGGCATATAGTAGACAGATCAGATGCCTCTCAGAAAAAAACCGTAGACGAGGTGCTGTGCGTATACATGAAGGCGCCTTACACATATACGAGGGAAGATGTAGTCGAGATAAACTGTCACGGCGGGTACCTGAGCCTCAGAAAGACGCTTGAGCTTGTCCTGAAAAACGGGGCGAGGCTTGCCCAAAGAGGAGAATACACAAAGAGAGCGTTCCTGAACGGCAGGATAGACCTGTCCCAGGCGGAAGCGGTAATGGACATAATAACGGCAAAGACCGGAAAGAGCCATGAGCTCTCTCAGAGGCAGCTTGAAGGAAAGCTTTCAGGAAAGCTGTCCGAGATAAGGCATTCGGTCACGGCAGACCTTGCGAGGATAACCGTAGCCGTGGATTTCCCCGAAGAAGATGAGCCGGAGGTTACCTACGCGGAGCTCATAGAGAGCACGCAGAAGCACCTCCAGGAGATAGACAGGATGATCCAGAGCTTTGAGGCAGGAAAGATATACAGGGACGGACTCAGGACGGTAATCATAGGAAAGCCGAACGTGGGAAAATCCTCCCTTCTCAACGGCATACTGAAGGAAAACCGGGCGATAGTGACTGACATAGCAGGCACGACAAGAGACATAATAGAAGAATACCTTACCCTTGACGGGATACCGATAAGGCTCGTGGACACGGCGGGAATAAGATCCACCGATGACGTCGTAGAGAAGATAGGAGTGGAGCGCTCCAAGGAGTCCATCGAAAATGCGGATCTCGTGATCCTTATGCTCGACCGCTCAAGAGAGCTCGACCGCGAGGACATTGACATAATAGACATCGCGAAGGACAAGAAGCTCATAGTCATAATAAACAAGCAGGACCTTGAGAGCAGGCTCGACGAAGAGACCGTCAGGCAGCACCTTGAGACAGGCAGCATAATCCATGCCTCCGTGATAAACAACCAGGGGATAGATGAGCTCAAGGCCATGATAAAGCATATGGTAGAGGGGCAGGGACTCACTGCGGACAATGATTACATGATAAACAACGTCCGCCACAAGAATGCCCTCGAAAGAGCGGCAAAGGCTTGCGAGGATGCGCTTGAGTCGCTTTCTGCAGAGCTTCCGCTGGACATAATAGAGACGGATTTCAAGAATATATGGGACTATCTCGGAGAGATAACAGGAGATACCACGTCAGAAACCCTTCTGGATACCATATTTGCAAACTTCTGCATAGGGAAATAAAGCTTCACAGCTATATTTCGGATGCAGTACTGATTAAAAAATCGATTTATTTACAGATAGAATTTTGGAGGAAAAATGTATTTTGATGCAGAAAAATATGACATTATAGTTGTCGGAGCAGGTCACGCAGGCTGCGAAGCCGCGCTTGCGAGTGCGAGGATGGGAAAAAAGACCCTGATGATAACTCTGTCACTTGACACCATAGCGCACATGCCGTGCAATCCGGCTATAGGCGGAACAGGAAAGAGCCAGCTGGTAAGGGAGATTGATGCCCTTGGCGGAGAAATGGGTAAGAATATAGACAGGACATTCATACAGTCGAGGACCCTCAATGCCTCAAAAGGACCGGCGGTTCAGTCGGTAAGAGCTCAGGCGGACAAGGTAAGATATCATGTCGAGATGAAGAAGGTAATGGAGAACACTCCAAACCTGGACCTCGTGATGGACGAGGCGGTCGCGCTCATACATGAGAATCACAAGGTAAAGGGAGTAAGGACGAAGCAGTTCTGCCAGTACCTGGCCGATGCAGTCATACTCTGTACAGGAGTATTCCTCAACGGAAGGATTTATATGGGAGAAGTCAATTTCCCGTCAGGCCCTATAGGACAGCCAAATGCGCCGTACCTCAGCGACAGCCTGCTAGAGCTTGGACTTCCGCTGAGAAAGTTCAAGACAGGAACTCCAGCCAGAGTCCATGGAGATTCCATAGATTTCAGCAAAATGGAGATACAGCACGGAGATGATGACATAGTGCCATTTTCATTCATGACGGAAAAGGTAGAGGA
>SAAM01000792.1 GCA_009929415.1 Clostridia bacterium
CATTATTACCCTGTCCGGTTTCCCGGCGCCGTAATTGTAGCCTATCACCGGCTGTACAGCTTCGCCTATCGCCAGTGCGGGAAGGAAGAGTATCGAATCGAGGCTCAGGAAAACTCCCATTGCAGAGAGGCCGATATCCCCTCCATATTTTCTTACCATGTTGTTCATCAGTGTCATATAGAAGACGAAGGAGAGCTCTGTTATAAAAGGAGAACTCCCTACAGCGAATATTTTTTTGATCACTTTCATCTTCATCCTGACGAGGAAATGAAGCCTTATCCTCAAAGGACTTGATCCTGAATAGAAGAACATGAGTCCGCAGACCGTGGCAGCTCCCTGTGCCATAACGGTCCCCAGAGCTGCCCCCTCTACTCCCATACCCATTTTTACAATAAAGAGTGCGTCAAGCAGGATGTTAGAGAAAGCTCCAAGTATCTGTGTTCCCATTGCGTAACGAGGATTTCCGCATGCTCTTATGAGGGAATTGATACCATGTCCCATAAGTGCCAGGGGCCCCCCGATCAGGATTATCCTCAGGTAATTTCTTGCAAGGGGCAAAATTTCCTCGCTTGCGCCGGATATTCTCAGAAGCATATCAACGCCGTATACGCTGAGTCCCATCCCTGCAAAGCCGACAGCTGCAAGAAGCATCAGCGTGTGTCCCAGGGCCTGTTCGGCAGGGCGATGTTTTTTTGCACCTCTCAGTATTGCGACCCTTGAGGATCCGCCTACTCCTATAAGGAGAGAGAAGGAAAACATCAGCAGCATTACGGGAAAAGAGAGTGTGATCGCCGCCAGTCCACTTGTTCCGACGTATCTTCCAACGAAAATACGGTCAACGATGTTGTATATAGCTCCGGCGACCATACCGACCATTGCAGGCATTGCAAAATGGATCAGGAGCTTTGGTATCTTCTCCTCATCGATAAGCATTTGCCTTTTTTCGATCTTATCAAGCTGGGTTATTTCAGGTCCATCCTCTCATGGATCAAAGCCGGGTCATTATACATCAATGGATTCGGAGGGTAAATCAGTCTT
>SAAM01000793.1 GCA_009929415.1 Clostridia bacterium
CGGCTCCGGCAGATCCGGAGCATCCGCTTGTCATTCACATGGGTATTGTGGCGCCGATCCAGCTCATCCTTGAGTCTGCGGTATCCCATCTCCGGATGCTTCTCATGGATGTTTTCAACAAGATCCGCAATACGCTCATTCTCAGCGGTCCTGGGTGAAAGAGTCCCTGCTGCCCATCTGTAATAAGCTGATTTGGAGATCTTCAGTATCCTGCATGATTGATCCACCGGGTACTCCTGTTCCTCATAACTCTTCTTGACAGCAAAGTACAGGCGGGACTGTCTTACTTGCGATAAGCCTCCCTCCTCTCGATTTCCTCCACTTTTTTTAACAGATCACGCTCCATCTGTGTCAGGTATAGTTCATGCTTGAGCCGTGCAATTTCAATCTTGGCCTTTTCCAGTTCTGAGCGCGGAGACTGGTCCTTTTTACGCCGGCCACGGCGATCCTCCAAACCAGCGTCTCCCAGTTCCTTATACTTCTTTACCCATTGGTAGACTTGTTGATAGCTGACATTGTACTTGAGAGCTGTTTCACCATAATTGTCCCCGTTTGCTATGCAGTCTTTGGCGATCTGAACCCGTTCCTCCACATTCGTAAGACGTGCTTCTTTCATGCGGCTTCCTCCTGACATCTTCTGTCGGAATCCATTACCGCTATTATACATCTTTACCCATACTTGAAGTCTTCTCTTGGACCGTATCCCAAATCTGGCTGCGATAGCCACAAATGAACCTTCCCCATTGAGATATGCTTTGACCGCTCTCATCTTCAATTCTTCGGCATATACAGTGTTTTGTTCTTTTATCGTAAAAATCGTTGCGCCTTGCGCTTTGAACTTTTCTATACAGTTCCTGAAATAAGATTGGGAAATTCCATATTCTCTGGATATTGCTGCCTTTGATCCTTCTCCGTTCAAATACTTCTTTATCGCTTCTATCAGTTCTTCTGGTGCTATTTTCCTGCGGTGAGCCATACTAAAACTCCCTTCATGGAACAGTTTTTCTTTTACTGTCTCTCATGAAGGGAGCATATCA
>SAAM01000131.1 GCA_009929415.1 Clostridia bacterium
AAATTCCAATTTGAGGGCCTGCTCCTTTTTTGTCTATATGATTGTATTTTCCCCTTCAATAATCACAGTATTGGTGAGAAAAGCCTGCAGGCTCCTTCCACAAAGCGCCGCCTTATAGTTTTCTTAAGGTATACGTCAGGATCGAGCAGCTCGCAGTTTCTCAGATCCCTGTCGAACATGTCATACAGATGGCAGAGCGTCTCATCATCATATATTAGCGCATTTATCTCCGCATTTATCTTAAAGCTCCTCACATCCATGTTAGCCGTTCCCACGCTCGCAAACTCATGATCCACCATCATTACCTTTGAATGAATGAATCCCTTCTTATATATATACACCTTTGCTCCCAGCTCCGCAATCTCGCTCAGATAGGACTGGGACGCATGATAGACGGTAAAATGATCAGGAATACCCGGAAACATTATCTTCACATCTACCCCGGAAAGCACCGCAGACTTGAGCGCCATTAGAAGAGCCTCGTCCGGCACGAAATAAGGCGACTGTATATACACAGACTGCTGGGCATGCGTGATGTTGTAAAAGAATGACTGATATATCGTAGGATGCTCTGAATCCGTGCCCGATGCCACGATCTGTACAGTAGTCGGACCCTTTGGCTCATCAAATACGTGAAAATAGGACTTTCTAAACTCCGATCTTCCAGTCCTGTGATACCAGTCCTGCAGAAATACCATCTGCAGCATCACTACCGCATTGCCCTCAAACCTCAGATGAGTGTCCCTCCAGAAGCCAAACCTCGGGTCCTCATGAACGTATTCATCCCCTATGTTTATGCCTCCAAGATATCCCACCTTGCCGTCTATGATGGCAATCTTCCTGTGGTTCCTGTAGTTTATGTTCCTGTAATAGAGCCTCTTGTCCTGCATGAAGGCAAATATCTCAATCCCTTCCGCTCTCATGCTCCCAAAAAAATGCCTCCGGGTTATGAGGAGAGGATAGCATCCGATCGGATCATACAGGATCTTTATCTTAACACCAGCTCTCGCCCGCTCTATCAGAGCCTCCCTGAGGCGATTGCCCATGTTGTCATCCTTTATTATATAATACTCCATATGGATATGCTTCTCAGCCTTTGAGATATCCTCGAGCAGCTTTTCAAACTTGGATATCCCCTCCTCGAATATCTTAAGGTCATTGCCCATAGTTACAGGAGTATTTCCTGAATTTAGCAGCAGCCTTATGGCCTGCTTGTCATCCCTGTTGAAAAAAGCATCGCTCGCCTCTGAGTCCAGCCACTTTTTCTGCTCCTCTATCTGATACACAAGGTCATATGCCGCCCGCGTGTCGTCAGCCTTGAGAAGAGCATCCTTCATCTTCTGTATCTTCTTGCTGTTCTTCTTGCGCAGGTTTTCTCCAAATACGAAATACATGACGAGCCCTGCCACAGGCAGCAGTATCAGAAGCAGCAGCCAGGTCATGGTCGTCGACGGATTCCTTCTCTCAAAGAAGATTACAACGGCAATCGAAAAAAGCGTGAGCCAGAACCAGAAAACAGCCCCGGAATAAAAGTCCGTCATAGAAAAAAAGTCTGTCACAGAAAAACTCATAATTCCCCTCCAGTCACTTAAGGCTGTCTATACAGCCGGCCCCTTCTTTCCCAGTCCGCTTTCTCTCGCATGGTAAAAAAGATATTGCTGGGCAAACCCCGCCTTATCGCCAAATACCTCAATGCCTCTTTTCTTTATCCTCTTCATGTTCTTATCGCTCTGCTCAAGATAATACTCATTCATGAACTTTATGACCCAGGTGTCCACAGGAAACGCAATCTCTCTCGCATCCCCGAAGAGAAGTATACAGTCCGCGACCTTTGGCCCTACGCCGGCAAGCTTCATCAGCTCATTGCATGCATCCTCATAAGGCAGATTTCCTGTCGATTCGAGATCGACCTCCCTGCTCAGTATCATGTTCGCGCTCTTGAGGATATAGGGAGCCCTGAAGCCGACCTTTATGGCCGCGAGGTTTTCCTCAGATATGGAGGCCACCGCCGAGACGCTCGGGAATGCATATCTCATCTGGCCCCTGTATTCTCCGATCGGCTCTCCGCAGAGCTCGCTCAGTCTGTCCACGGATTTCTTTATCCTTGGTATCTGATTGTTTGCAGATATTATGAACGATATTACCATCTCAAACATGTCCTGCCTCAGTATACGCAGCCCCTGCGCAAATTCAGTAGCCGCCATCAGATGAGAATCAATCTGCGAAAGCTCCTTTCTCAGAGCCGCATAGTCTCTTCCCATGTCAAAATAGCTGTACCATATATCATTGAAATCCGCCATGCTGCAGTTGTCTATTATTACATCATCTCCGTCCTTTCTGACGTTTATGACCCTCTTCATAGCAACTACAGTATACGAACCATCGTCTTCCCTGGTCCATCTGAAGCACTGTCCGTTCTCAAAGATATGCCTTGGCTCAAATTCCACCGCATTTCTTATGACAACGCTGTTTCCCTGCTGAATTATATCCATTTTACCCTCCTTCAAATATATTTACTCAATTATACTACACAAAATATCAATTATCCACCCCCCGCAGTGATGAAAAAAAACTGTAAATCTGATATAATAGACAGATAACATACTTTAAACAAGAAGGAGCACCCAGCCAATGAACATTAAAGATTCAAACAGACAGCTTCTGGAAAAGACTATAGAAAAAATAATCCCTGTAAGCCAGGAGTACATATCCATAGCACAGGACAGGCAGAATAACCTCGCAAAGCCTCCGGGATCTCTCGGAAAGCTTGAAGATATAAGCATAAGGCTCGCAGGCATATACAGGAGCCAGTTCTTTGAAACAAACCCCAAGATAGTAATAGCATACGGTGCAGACCACGGAATATACGAAGAAGGTATAAGCATGCAGCCTCAGGCAGTCACCGCACTGCACTTCCCGAATTACGCAAAAGGAACATGCTCTATTGGCCTGCTCTCAAAGCTTCAGGGCAGCGATGTACTCGCAGTCGACATCGGAATAAACACAGACGAGAGCCTTGAGGGAGTGCTTGACAGAAAGATAAGAAAAGCCACATCAAACTTTGCAAAAGGCCCGGCCATGACACATGAAGAAGCCCTTCAGTCAATCGCCGCAGGGATAGAGCTTGCAGATGAATACGTAAAAAAAGGATACAGAGTTATCGGACTTGGAGAAATGGGTATATGTAACACATCGCCAAGCAGCGCCATAGTATCTGTCATATCACAGAGAGACCCTGCAGAGGTTACAGGCCTTGGAGCCGGAACCCCTCCAGAAGGGCTGCAGCACAAGGTGGATACCATAAGAAAAGGCATAGAGATCAATAACCCCGACAGAAATGATCCGCTCGACATCCTTGCCAAGGTTGGAGGATTCGAGATAGGCGCGATAACAGGCACCATACTCGGATGCGCCGCAAATTCCATACCGGTAGTGCTTGACGGCTTCATATCATACGCCGGAGCCCTGCTTGCAAAACAGCTCTGCCCTCTTAGCGTGCAGTATATGATGGCATCTCACAAATCAGCGGAGCCGGCATCTGAGCTTTCACTCGAAATGCTCGGACTCAGCGCAGCGCTCGATATGGGCATGAGACTTGGCGAAGGCAGCGGAGCAGTGCTGTTCTTCAATCTCATAGAAGCCGCAAACCAGATATATAAAAACATGATGACATTTGACTCATCACCGGTGCCAGACACAGGAATAAGAAAAGAAAAATAACAAAACACAGAAACCGAAAGGAGATTTCTCATGACGCAGAAACCACTTTACGAGCAGCAGTATCAGAACTGGCTTGACTCAACGATAATAGACGAGGCATCAAAAGCCGAGCTGAGAGCAATTTCCGGAAACAAAGCCGAAGTCGAAGACAGATTCTATCAGGACCTCGAGTTTGGAACCGCAGGACTCAGAGGAAAAATCGGAGCCGGAACCAACCGCATGAACGAATATATAATAGCAAGAGCTACAGACGCATTCGCAAAGGTCATAAAATCATTCGGAGACGAATTCGCAGCAAAGGGAGTTGCCATAGCATATGACTGCAGGCTTTTCTCAAAGGAATTCTCGCTGACATCCGCGCTGGTTCTGGCTTCACACGGAATCAAGTCATATGTCTTTGATGCCCTCAGGCCTACTCCTGAGCTGAGTTTTGCTATAAGAAGACTCGGAGCTGCCGGCGGAATAAATGTGACCGCAAGCCACAATCCAAAAAACTACAACGGCTACAAAGTATACTGGCAGGAAGGCAGCCAGATAAAGGATGACATCGCAAACCTCATACTCGCTGAAATAAACAACATAAAGAGCTTTGAGGAAGTCAAGTATCTAGCTGAAAAAGAAAAATACACAGAACAGTACGCCCTTGAAAACGGACTCCTTGAATACATCGGAAGCGAAATAGACGATGAATTCCTGGCAAATGCAAAGGCGCAATCGCTCAACGACGAATCCCTGGACAAGGATATAAAGATAGTATACACCCCACTCAACGGAGCAGGAAACATCCTTGTAAGAAGAATCCTTTCAGAGAGAGGCTTTAAGAATGTATATGTAGTAAAGGAGCAGGAGCTTCCGGATGGCACATTCCCGACCATAGAATATCCTAACCCCGAAGATACAAGGGCATTCGAATACTCAATAAAGCTGGGTAAAGAAAAGGATGCCGACCTACTCATAGCCACAGACCCGGACTGCGACAGAGTGGCAATAATGGTAAAGCATGACGGAAAATATGAAGAGATAAACGGAAACCAGGCAGGAGTAATTCTTATACACTACATCCTTTCGCAGATGAACGAGAAAAACCTCATAAAGCCAGACTCTATAATAGTAAAATCCATAGTTACGGCAGAGATGGGAACCCTCATAGCAAAAAAATACGGCGTAGAGATGGTAGACGTGCTCACCGGCTTCAAGAACATATTCGCTGTGCAGAACGAGCTCGACAGAACAAAGGCAAAGACCATGATAATGGGCTACGAAGAAAGCATAGGATATGCAGTGGGTACATTCGTGAGAGACAAGGATGCAGTCACATCATCAATGATGTTTGCCGAAGCCGCAGCCTTCTACAGGGCTCAGGGCAAGACCCTGATCGATATACTGAATGAGCTCTACAAAGAATTCGGATACCACAGGGAAGACACCGTATCCATAGTGATGGAAGGAATAACCGGGCAGCAGCAGATCGCGAAGATGATGGAGCAGTACAGGACTGCATATCCAAGACAGATTGCAGATATGAAGCTTGCAAGATACATCGACTACAGAACCCAGGAAGAGCTTGACATAGCAACAGGAGCTGTATCGAAGGTAAACATAGAAAAGCAAAATGCAATAAAGTTCCAGTTCGAATGCGGAAGCTGGTATGCACTGAGGCCTTCAGGAACAGAGCCTAAGATAAAGATATATGCATGCACGAGAGCCGAGACAAACGAAAAATCAGTTCACAAGCTGGCTGTGCTCAAAGAAACAGTGCTTGCAGAACTAAAAAAGATATA
>SAAM01000794.1 GCA_009929415.1 Clostridia bacterium
CTATACGGCCTCAGAATATTATCTTAAAAACGCCTTCAGCGAAACCGGATCTATAAATTCTATAACAGCAGTCTACCTTTACTACAGATATTACGATACATTGTTCGAAGCTCTCATGCTCATGCTCAGCATAATCGGCATAATGTATCTTTCTGCAAACAGAGAGGATAAGGGCGATGATTGAAAATACCTCCTATTTAATTTCAAAGACAATAGGGTTTTCTGTGCCTTTTGTCATAATAGCAGCAATATATATAACTGTAAACGGCCATATCTCTCCAGGAGGAGGTTTCCAGGGAGGTGCTCTGCTCGCATGCGTGATGATTTCCAGATATCTTTACAACCCTGTAAACGACATCAGAATGAAAAAAATACAGTATACGGAAAAACTTCTCCTGTTTTTCATAATCCTGCTGTTCGTATCTTTCCTGGCAACAGGCATTAACAGTCTGGAGCTCGTACCCATACCACTCTACATGGTTTCCATGAATATTCTTATAGGCTTGAAGGTGGCATGCGGACTAAGCATAATCTTTTATCAGTTCATATTTTATGAAGACAGGTGATCTAATGATAAATCAAATAATCAACGGAGAAAATATAAGCATAATACTTTTTTTCACAGGGGTCTACGGACTCTGCGCAAGAAGGAATATAATAAAGACAATCATGAGCCTTTCTATAATGCAGGCTTCTGTTATCCTTTTCTTCATTTCAATTAATTCTGAGCATAGAACATCAGGGCCTATCGGAAAGAACATGAGCCTTTCATATGCAGCCGATCCACTTCCACAGGCACTCATGATAACTGCAGTCGTCATAGGAATATCAGTTACAGCCATAAGCCTGACCATGTTCATTGCAATGGCTCAGAAATATGGAACTACCAACTGGAAAAGAGTAAAAACGAAAAGAGGTGAGTCTGACTGATGAATAACCCCATACTGCTTGTAATCCTGCCCATTTCGGCCGGGCTTTTTCTTTATCTGAGCGGAAAACACATATCATTAAAGCTCTCAGCACTGATACCGCTTTC
>SAAM01000795.1 GCA_009929415.1 Clostridia bacterium
GTGGGCATGGGTAAAAAGAGGCAGAAATCAGCAGTCCATCCCGCCAAAGAATGCGGTGATGTCTGAATACAGGTATGCTACCGGATTTGAGACCCTGATAGGATTTCTTGAGCTCAGCGGAAAGAGCGAGAGGATAGAGCAGATAGTAGCGCAGGCATTAAGGATCATCGAAATCAGGTAGTCACTTTTGAGACTTAACAGGAGGGCGAATGGAAACCTTGTTGAAATATGAATTTGCAGTACTTGACTTTATACAGTCTGACATTACAGATCCTATCCTGGACAAAATAATGGTAGTATTCACGTATATGGGCTCAGGTGGATTCATATGGATACTGGCGGCCCTTATGCTGCTGTCGTTTCCAAAAACAAGGAAAACCGGAATCGTTGTGGCAGTTTCTCTGTTAGGGTGCCTTCTCATAGGAAATATCATCCTGAAGCCTCTTTTCGGCAGGATAAGGCCATGTGACATAAATACGGCAGTGCAGCTTCTGATAAAGAGGCCTCTGGACGCCTCGTTTCCTTCAGGGCACACCATGTCGTCCTTTGCCGCAGCGACCTGCATAATGTTTTACAGCCTGAAGTATGGGATACCGGCCATGGCTCTGGCTGTCACTATATCGTTTTCAAGGCTTTACCTGTATGTTCATTATCCGACTGATGTCCTCGCAGGAGCCGTCATAGGGATAATTATAGCAGTGATCTCAAAAAAAGCCGTGGGTGCATGGATGAGCAGGAAAAACGGGATGGTCATTGACCGCTATGTCCGAAAGATATAAAGGAAATTAAAAATATAATATAAGCATAAAAAAGACTGGAGAATCCTCGTGAGGAAATCTCCAGTCTTTTTTTGAATCATTTATATTTGATCAGCTTAGCCTATTGCAAACATAAGCTCGCACTGACACGCAAGCTTGTCTTCCACATAAGCCTTAGCCTTTGCTTTTCCTATGTTCCTTTTTATGGTAGTCATTTCTACTTCAAGTCTGAGAAGATCCCCAGGCACTACCTTCTGCCTGAACTTTGCGTTTTCG
>SAAM01000796.1 GCA_009929415.1 Clostridia bacterium
ACGCCATTCTTACATTCTCTCCATTGCATAGTTCTTCTCCTCACTCGTAACGGAGTGTAGAGTAGGGATTATGAGTGGTTTTCACTATCGAATATGTGTATGAGATGGCCATTTAGCAGGTACGTATGTAGTTGTAGATGGCAGGATTACTCGTCAGAGCAGCGCATTCACTAGATTAAGTACCCGCTTACCGAGAACTCTTTCCCTGTGCCATGCAGGGTATGATTATCGTAGATTCTGAGAGAAGTGATTCTGATTATTCTAGAAAGAAAGCGTTCTATACTGCCCATTCAACCACTTGCGTTTGATTTGTGTGAAAGAATGAATGTAGGTTTTACATGCGGATTCTAGGGTTTGTAGGGCATCGAAGAATTTCCTGAGCATATGAGAAAGTTTCTATTGGTTGGAGATCATGGATACTACAGGAATATTCACAGCAATATAGGTAATAAGGAGTATCGTAAGGATGATCTTCTCTGATTCGAGGAATCGTATAGGTTTCCAAAACTCCTTGCCAAACAGATATCTGTGCCGAGACAAACCATAGAATCCAAGTAATACGACTCCCGCCAACAGAATGTACATCTGAAGGTTCAAGAAACTTTCATACAATAAGCCAACGAACTCCAAGAGCATTTTGACCATGATGAAAATCAAAATCCATGCTCCATAGGTGTTCAATTCATAGTCCTGTTGTGAGCGATATATGCTCTTTGCGAGAATAAGGAAAGCGGCAAGTGTAAGGATATTGATAACGAGTATACGTATGCTTAGGAACAGAGACTTATCTGCATCGATTCCTCTGAGCACGGGAATGGTTTGTGGTATGTATTCATATAGGGCTAGTATGAGTACAAAGAGAATAAGTGATAAAACCCCAGCTCCTGCAGCAAGTTTCCTCATACCGACCTCCGAAGTTCCAATGCGAAGAATATTATTTCATCCTGCGGTACACCATTGCGTAAGACATTTGATAAAATACTAAAGAATAAGTTCCTGGACAAGGATTCTCTCTATTGCGTGAACCTGAAGC
>SAAM01000797.1 GCA_009929415.1 Clostridia bacterium
ATTTTTTATTGCTAAAAACAATGGTGTCGACCCTCCTGCCGAAACACTTTCTAGCGAGGCACCAGCTTCTACCAACATCTTAATTATTTCGACATCGCAGTCAGTATCCAAGGCTAAATGAAGGGCGGAATATTCATCAACATCATTTATGATTGAAACATCAGCACCTTTTTCAAGCAATAATCGAACTATTGATTTGTGGTTCTCATCATAAACAAATGGGTAGAATCCTGTTCTAAATTCATAACCTAAAAAATATACATATTGGCCTAATACTGAATTCCCATTATCATCCCTTGCATTGATGTCTGTATCGAGTTCAAGCAATAATCTTACAATCATTTTAAATTCATTGGAATCCTTGATTAGCGCCTGAATTGCTGCACTGTATCCAGAAAACAAGATCTTAAATACTGAATCGAGATCTCCCTTCTCTCGATATGCCTTTTCAATAATCCTGACCAGTACCAAACCCATCCTATATCTGGCATCAGATGCCAGCTCATCAACTAATGCTGTTACTGCCATACTCAACCCTGTTCCACCGCCATCTATAATAAAAGAATTATCTCTCATAGCCATTGAGAACGCAACAAGCATTCTATTCGGCAATTCTGAGATTCTCTATTGAAGCTTCAAGTTGACAAGGTACTTACATCCTTTTTAGTTGCCCACAAATTCTGGAAAATCGATTAATCATCAATCCTTCATGTAAAACCCCGTCTCATACCCCGCCGCATCCAGGATCAAACCATCGGCCCATGACGGCACGATGCCCATGATCCTGCCGACTTTGTCGACCTGCATTGCATCAAGTATGACAAAGAGTGTCGCAGTCGGTGATTCTTTAAAACAGCATCTTTCTTTAGATAGGCAGTTGATCAGGATTACGAACATACGTAGTGTTCCTTCCACTGCCTTGGCTGAGTATGAAACCTTCTTCCTTGAGGCGCTTGAGAGCAGCCTCCACTGAGGAGCTGCCGATGCTGGGGCAAAGCTCGAGAATCTGGGCCTTGGTGAATACGCCCAAGGT
>SAAM01000798.1 GCA_009929415.1 Clostridia bacterium
TGTTTGTGGCAAGATAAACCTACATACAATTGCAGCGCAAAAGTACATAACTCCGCAAGCAGCTTAGGGCAAAAGAAAAAGCCATTGCGGGCGTCCTGAAATTCCTCTAAAGTTATAGTTCCAACACTGTAACTGGAGGTAAGAAAGGGAATGCTCGCAATGACCGATATTAATACTATCAGAAATCTACGAAACAATCACGATAAATCTATTAATCACATAGCTGAAGAATTGGAAATCAACTGGCGCACCGCAAAAAAGTACGCAGATGAAGATCTTCTGCCTGAGCCCAAGATTAGAAAGAAAACGGGCATGATGTATGTGGAACACTGGGGAGGCATCGTTGCTCTCTGGCTTTCTGAAGATTCTAAGCTGCCGAAGAAGAAGCGCAGGACCATTGACTTTATGACTAAGGAATTGAAGAACCAGGGGTTCCCCGGATCCTATCGCACGGTTTGTGATTTTGTTAGGGACTGGAAAGCCACTCACTACGTTGAAGCCAATGAAGATCAAGGTTTTGAGCGCTTGGAACATCCTCCGGCGGAAGCGCAGCTGGATTTCGGTACCATGGAGGTTTGCCATGAAGGAGCCTTTAAGGATGTCAAAGCACTCGTGATGTCTTTTCCCTATAGTAACGGCGGTCTTGCGGTGGCATTACCAGCGGAGAATCAAGAGTGCCTCCTTGAAGGCTTGAAGGAGTTGTTCCGGCAGGCTGGCGGTGTTCCTAAAAAAATTCGTATCGACAATATGTCTACGGCAGTGACGCAAGTGAAGTCTAAGACGGAACCGGCAGTTTTGACGGATGGTTTCCTCCAGTTCGCTACGCATTATGGCTTTGAGACACAGGTGTGCAACCCTAGAAGCGGAAATGAAAAAGGCAGCGTTGAAAATAAAGTCGGCTATGTTCGCTACAACTTCTTTCCCGCCACTCCGATCATGAAGGACTTCGCAAGCTTTAATGAGGCATTGGCGGTTCAATTAGCGAAAGACAGGGAACGCGTTCATTATGAGAAACATGTACTTATCAGTGAA
>SAAM01000799.1 GCA_009929415.1 Clostridia bacterium
GATGGCATTTGGTTGGGAACTTGGCGTAGATGGCAAGTGGCGTATGGAGACCAAGGATGATCTGAGACTAAAAGCAAATCCAGGAACAAAGGAATGGAGAGACCTCTTTTTACATAAGGAAAAGTATGGTCCTGCAAGGCATGCCCTATTAAGTGAAGTTATTTCATTTGATGAGCTGTTCACGGCGTATCCTGATATGGCAGACATGAAAGTTTTCGTTGATTTGGACGATGATACTACATCTGGCTATTACTCAGAAAGAGAGAATGCTATTCATCTCTCTTATAAGACAGGAAATAATCCTGTTGAGGTATTTCATACACTGACGCATGAGATTCAGCATGCCATACAGCGGAGAGAGGGTTTTGCCAGAGGAGGCAGCCCAGACAGTTTTATAGATAATTTTTATGAAACAAAGCAATACAAGGACGCCGAGGAAGTCTTTTCTCTTTACTCAAATTTAAAATATCTTCCAAAATTCTTTAATTATTTAGATTTTAATAAGAGAGGCAGGGGGATAATTAGTCCCACTGGCATTTACCTTAGGCCTTGGGATGAACAATATAAAGAATTTGCAGATGAGAAAAAGCTCAAAGAAGATTTTGATCAGTTTAAAGAAAATATTAAAGACATTGAGGTTGATGGAGAGAAGCTGTTTGATAAGCTGCTAAGACAGTATGAGGAGTATGATAAAAAGCTTATTGAATATGAAAAGAAGTATGACAGCGATTTACATACTTATATTCGTAAAGATAGCGAGTTGAGCAAACAGTATGCACTTGAACAGTATTACCGTCTTGCAGGAGAAGTTGAAGCGAGAAACACAGAGACTCGTCTGGGAATGCCATCTTCTGAACGCTACGCGACTCTTATGTCTGAAACAGAGGACGTCAGCAGAGAGGATCAGATCATCCTGGGTTCGATGCTGCGCAAGGCAGAGCTTGCTGAGGAGCTGAGGGGCTTCCAGGCGGCGCCGGCAAATATACAGTCTCAAATACAAGCCGAGTTTGAAAAGAACGTAGACGCAGTC
>SAAM01000800.1 GCA_009929415.1 Clostridia bacterium
GCCTGGCTTGCTACGAGCTGGGACTTTGCGACAGTAGAAATTAGTATCCCCAGGCTTAATCCGCCAACCAGAAAAAGTGATGAAACTGCGAGGAGGAAAGGCAGGCTGCCCCTCAGAGGGACTCCAAAGATCCAGACTCCAACAGCTACAGAGATCAGAAGATCTGTCATCCCGATAAGGAAATAAGGGGTTATTTTACCCAAAAAAAGTTCCACGGGATGTATGGGGGTCGAGAGAAGCTGTTCCATTGTACCCTGCTCCCATTCCCTTGAAACGGTCAGCGAAGTCAGAAGAGCGCTTATCACACCCATTATGATCGCAATAAGGCCGGGTATGATGAACCAACGGCTTTTTAGTTCGGGGTTATACCATACACGCAATCTGAGGTCGATCTGGCCTGAAAGTCCCTTTACTCCCTTTGAGAGCGAATATCGTGAAGCAATAGCCTCTGTGTAGCCCATTGCAATGGAGGTCGTGTTGGCATCGCTTCCGTCATAAATGGCCTGTATGTCCACCGGTATCCCTTTTTTCACAGACCCGCTGAAACCTTCAGGGATCACAAGGACCATATGGGCTATGTTCCGGTCTATCATGCGGTCTATCTCTTTGCCGGAGCTGACCGTTCCAACGATCTTAAAATAACCGGACGCCTTGAATCTCTCTATCAGTTCCCTGCTCTCGGCTGTCTTATCCATGTCATAAATACCCATATTGAGGCTTTTGATGTCCATAGTTATGCCGTAACCAAAAATAAAGAGGAGTATGACCGGCATTAGGAATGCCATGGCCAGACTTCTGCTGTCCCTCATAATGTGGATGAATTCTTTTTTGACGACCGCAGCAAGTCTGCGGAACGAAACCTTTTTTATCCCGTTGTTATTCATTTTTGAGCACGCTCCAACAAAGCGTCCTCTTTTTCGATCAGATGAACGAAGACATCCTCAAGAGACGGCCTAACACTATTTATCGAGTAGATATCAAAGCTTTTTTCAGAGAGGATCTTTTTTATCGTCTCACCATCATATTCT
>SAAM01000801.1 GCA_009929415.1 Clostridia bacterium
GCCTAAATAAAGAGAGATGTTTGAAAATTTAATAGACAGACTTGAAAATTCTTTCAAAATCCTGAAAGGAGAGGGAAAAATTACAGAGATCAATGTTGCCGAGACTCTAAAAGATATTCGTAAAGCACTTCTCGACGCCGACGTTAGCTACAAAATTGCAAAGAATTTCTGTGATGAAGTAAAACAGAAGGCTCTGGGACAAAATGTACTTAAAGCCGTACGTCCCGGCCAGATGTTGACTAAGATCGTTCATGATGAACTAACAATTCTCATGGGCAAAGAGGCGGTCGATATTTCCGTAAAAGGGAATCCCGGTATTGTACTGGTTGCCGGTCTTCAAGGCTCAGGAAAGACCACTTTTTCCGGAAAACTGGCATTGAATTGCAAGAACAAGAGAGGCCTGAAATGTCTGTTGGTAGCCGGTGACATATATCGTCCCGCAGCTATTGAGCAGCTTAAGGTTTTGGGAGAGCAGGTAGGAGTTCCTGTATATTGGGAAGAGGGAAACAGTAATCCGGTACAGATTGCCAAAAATGCGATACAAAAAGCCAAGCAGGAGGGATACTCACTTGTCATCATAGACACAGCCGGTCGACTGGCTGTTGATGAACAGATGATGACGGAGATTGCCGCAATCAAAAAGGCTGTAAACCCGACTGAGACTCTCTTTGTTGTTGACTCGATGACAGGTCAGGATGCGGTGGACACTGCAAAAACCTTCAATGACAGAATAGATTTTGACGGAGTAGTACTGACCAAACTTGATGGAGATACACGTGGTGGAGCAGCTCTTTCAATAAGGGCGGTGGTAGACAAGCCTATCAAGTTCGTATCGGCAGGAGAGAAGATGGAGGCGTTGGATGTATTCCATCCGCAAAGAATAGCTGACCGTATTCTCGGAATGGGAGACGTGGTTTCACTCGTGGAGAAGGCGCAGGAGCAGTTCGATGAGGAAGAGGCCAGAAAGCTTCAGAAAAAACTGGCCAAGGATCAGTTCACTCTCTGGGATTTTTACAGTCAGATTCAAC
>SAAM01000132.1 GCA_009929415.1 Clostridia bacterium
ACCCCAGCCGGCCTCGTTGCTGAATACAGAGCGGGCCATACCCATCTTAATCGCCTGAGAAAACGCAGCTCCCGCAAAACCGCCTACTGCAGCTGTTCCAGTAAAAGCATTCCCAAATATCAGCCCAAATGCATGAGGAAGCTGATCTGCATGTTTAAGTATTATGAAGAGCCCTCCGCCCAGATAGAACAGAATCATGAACGGCACTATCTTTGCTGCGGTCTTGCCCAGAGAAGGCACTCCGCCGGCAATAAGCAGATAAAGCAGTACAGTAAATGCTACGCCTACGGTTATGAGGTTTATGTCAAACGTATTTCCGATAGCTTCAGCTACTGTATATATCTGGATATTTATGAAAAATCCTACCATGAATCCGAATGCAAATATTGAGCTCAGGATCTTGAATATCTTCTTCATTCCCTTTTGTTTGCCAATACCCTTCTGCATGTAATAGTTTGGACCGCCATATGCAGAGCCGTCTTTGTTTCTCGATCTGTAATGAACCGCCAGAGTTATCTCCGCCATCTTTATGATCTGACCGAAAAGTCCCGCAACCCACATCCAGAATATCGCTCCCGGACCGCCAACCGCTATTGCAGTTGCTACTCCACCTATATTTCCTACACCGATGGTAGTTCCGAGCGCAATGCTCATGGCTTCCAGAGGCGAGATTACTCCGTCACTTCCTTCATCAGTATTTTTTTCAAACAGCTTTCCCCAGGCATTCTTCAGCGAATATCCCAGATATCTGAACTGAAAAAATCCAGACCTTACTGTAAACAGAGCCCCGGCAGTCAGCACGACTGCTACAAGAGGCACACCCCAAAGATAATCCCAAACAAGTATTTCCAGAAACTCTATAAACATTGGATTTCCTCCTCACAGGCACAATTTCTAAAATCTAAGAGACAGACAGCTTAATCCTCCGTCAAGTTTTTTGTATTCTGATGTGTCTACTTCTATTACCTTGTATCCCATATCCTCTACCGATTTCTTAACCTTTGGATAACCCATCGGCACAAGCACATGGTCATTCATCCAGATGCAGTTTGCCGCATATCCCTCGTCGTCAGGGATGATCACCTTGTTGAAGTCCTTGAACATCGGACTTTCGATGAATTCTCCCGCAATGAGAAGATTGTTGTTTTCAAGATAAGCCAGTCCTGTCTTAAGATGAAGCATCTCATTAAGAGGTACTGCGGTTCCGTCAAGATCATATTTTCTAAGGAAATCGATGAACTGTCTTGCTCCCTCTTCATTAGTTCTTGCAGAGATCCCCACATAGAAATGATCTCCCACCATCATAACATCTCCACCGTCAACTGTTCCAGGGAATTTTATTTCCTCTATGTTGTCATAGAACTTCTTTACAGCTTCATGGATCGAAACCTGCTCCCCGTTTCTTGAAGGCGCCCCTGGATTGCAGATGATTGCGCAGTTTCTTGTAAGCACTGCAGTATCTTCAACAAAACATGAATCCGGATACTCCTCGAGTGATTCCACATATGTTACATTTACCCCAGTCTTCTTAAGTGCCTCTACGTAGGCATCATGCTGCCTGAGCGCATTTTCATGATCCACTGGCCCATAAGTTCCTGGCCCGATTCCATTCACCATTGATTTTCCCGGTCTTCTTACTATTACATTCTTAAACATGATATTATCCTCCTGATTTTATATTATTTGTATGATTTATTTTGTTATTTTATATAGTCCTGATATTCCTGATATCTCTCTAGAGTCTCGTTACCGGCAGAGTAAGGCATGTAGGTCCTCCCGTTCCCTTGAACGAAATGTCGTGGCCTTCGTACTCAAATACCTTTGCTCCGGCTTTTTCGAGTTTTTCTCTTGTTTTAGGATTTCCAGCCGGCATCACGCATACTCTTGGTGCAAGCGCCAGTACGTTTGATCCCAGGTTCGCATACTCTGCGTCGTCTACCTCGATCAGCTCTATTCCTCTTTCAATCAGCAGGTCCCTGAATGATACAGGCATGAGCTTTGAATATACTACAGCCAGGTCATGGTCCACCATGCTTATAACAGACATGAGATGCAGACATTCATCCGGTCCGTCCCCGTGAGGAAGCTCCACCACTATGAATTCATCCACTACGTCTTTTGTCAGCTCTCTGAACTGCCTGATTCCTTCATAGTTGGTCCTGTAACCTCTGCCGACAGCAACAGTCTTTTCATCCAGCCAGACAACATCTCCGCCTTCCATGGTTCCTTCGCCGCTTATCTCTCCCAGGATAGGAACCCCTATGCCTTCAAGAAACTTCTTTGTAGCTCCTGTCTCTCCTCTTCTCAGTTCTTTGCCCACTGTAAACATTATCGCACCCTTGGATGTGATCTTGCATGTATCATGTGCATATGTAGAATCAAGACCTGTGTTATCATCCTTTGGAAGGTAGTGGACATTCTCCACGTGCTCCTGGATTATTTCTTCGAATCTGCTGTACTCCTTGAGGCTCTTTTCATAATCAGGACAGGAAACATAATTAAAAGGCTTCCACTTCTGATCCAGATTCTCCTGGCTTATAAACGCTTCCTCCGGATGCTTGATTATAATAGTGTCTATCTTTCCCACCATCGACTGACAACCATATCTCATTTCTTTTCCTCCTTGTAATTTTATATAAGTTAATATAAACTATATTTGTATATTGTATACAATATACGTCGTTTTCACTATATTAGCACGATTATTCTGAATATTCAATACCTTTTTTAAAAAAATTAATGCTTTTTTTATTCTTGTATTTAGTATACAATATTGTTAATATAATAATAATTTAAGGGACGGTGAACAGGATGAACTATATGAGCCTGAAGGATCATGTATATGAATATATTTCAGAAAGTATAAAGGATGGCAGTCTGAGGCCCGGAGATAAGATAAACGAGCAGCACCTTTCAGACAAGCTTAACGTAAGCAGGACCCCTGTAAGAGAGGCTCTCATACAGCTTGCGGCAGAAGGGCTTCTGGATGCAGAGCCGCGAAGAGGCTTCAGGGTAAAGCCCCTTATCCTCGAAGAGGCAAAGGACCTGTATCAGCTCATAGGACATCTGGATGCCATGGCAGCCACACTGGCTCTTGCTGATATAACCAAAACAGATCTGGATCAGATGAGAAAGCTTCAGTCCGAGATGAAGGATGCCATAGAATCTCAGGATTTTGAAAGATACTACAGGCTCCAGATAGAGTTTCACAATGTATATCTTAGAAAATGCAGCAACAAACAGCTCATCATAATGCTGGAGCAGCTGAAGCTGAGGTTCATAAAAAGAGGCTACTCCGACAGTGACAGCGACAGGCTGAACGAGATATTCAACGAGACAAATGCCCAGCACACTAAAATAATAGAGCTTTTCGAATCCAGAGACGCCAGAGCGCTCGAATCTTTCCTCAAGGAAAAGCACTGGAGCATGGATTATGCAGTTCTAGACGTGCTATAATAAGAATATGGACACAAAAAAGCACCCGACAGGCCGGATCAGTTTATAACTGAAATGGCTCTATCAGGTGCTTTTTATATTGAATTTAATTATTCTGCAAGTTGCTGCAAGTTAAAACTATGCCCAATGAGGAATATTTGTTAGTATTAATTTTGAAAACATGATAAACTGTACTTAACAAACCCTACACACACAAAGATGAATGTATAGGGTTTGTTAATAGAATGGAGGGATAATATGTTTGATTACAATTACCTGAAAAATATCTTTATTGATAATGGTGGAATTCTAAAAACATCTCAACTAAACGGATATGGATTTTCAGCATATATTATTAATAAATTGCTTTTAGATGGCAAAATAGCCAGAGTTAGTAGAGGGCATTATATGCTCAGTGACACTTATCTCCATGATTATGAGATTATTTCATCATTGTTTCCAGAGGCCATTGTGTATCTGGAGAGCGCTTTGTTACTTCATGAATATACAGACCGAATTCCTAACGAATGGCAAATCGCTATCGGTAGAAATAAGGATAGAAATAAGTATAATTTAGATTATCCTAAAATAAAGGCCTATTTTATAGAAGAAAATATTTTGGAAATAGGAGTTATGGAGATAGAAACTTATCTAAATGATATGGATAAAAATACCAGAATTATCACCAAAATATACGATAAAGACAAAACCATCTGCGATATAATAAGACATAGAAATAAAATAGATAAAGAAGTATTTAATAATGCTATCAGGAAATATATCAATGATAAAGATAAAAATCTTAATAACCTGTACGACTATGCCCGAAAGCTAAATATTTCTGGTATTGTAAAAACATATATAGGAGTGTGGTTTTAATGGGCAATAATTCAGCATCAATACTTGCAAGATTAAAAAACGAATCAATAAAGAGGGGTATTCCTAACCAACAAATGATAACTCTTTTTTTGCAGGAAGAATTCTCCAGAAGACTTGGTAAATCAAAATATATTGATAAATTTGTACTTAAAGGTGGCTTCCTTTTATATTCTTTAGGTGCAGGAGATACCAGAGCTACCATGGATTCCGATTATTTGATGAAACACTTATCAAATGAAGAACTCAGTGTCGAAAAAGTTATCAGGGAAATTATAGAAATCGATAATATTGATATAATAAATTTTGAATTTAAAGGTACCGAAAGAATTACTGAACAGAATGATTATCACGGTCTCAGATTGAAATTAGTAGGTGCAATAGGTCGCTCAAAGACTCCAATTTTTATTGATATTGCTATTGGAGATGTTATCATACCGGAATCCTGTATCATAAGTTTTGAAACAATAATTACAGGATTCGAAAAACCCAGAATAAGAGCTTATCCTATGGAAACTATAATAGCTGAAAAGTTGGATGCAATATTATACCTTATGGAAGCATCCAGCAGGATGAAAGACTATTATGATATATACTATTTAGCAATTTCTAAAAATTTCGATGGGAAAACCCTTAAGGAAGCGATTTATAGTACCTTTAAAAATAGAAATCATTTAATGCATATGAAAAATATACATGGGATATCTAAATTTAAAGAAATTGAAAACCTAAACAGTATTTGGAATAGATTTATTGAAAATGAGATCAGAATAGATCTTGAATTAAGTGATGTTATAGATACTATACTGACCTTTACATTACCCATTTGTGAAGCAATAGATGAAGATAGAGACTATAATAAAAAATGGAATTTTCAAACCAAATCCTATATTGATTTTAATGACTAGCCAGGACCTTGAGCTCTCTCCGCCTGCGCTAAGGCTCAGAGTTGGGGGATTCCAAATAGAAACAAAAATACGACCATTCGAAAACGGTCGTATTTTTGTTTTTTCTATTATAGTCCAAGTATCTCTCTTGCCTCTGCAGGTGTTGCCACCTTGTTTCCTGCAATCCTTACTATGTCAGCCGCTCTTGTAACTAGCTGAGCGTTTGACTC
>SAAM01000802.1 GCA_009929415.1 Clostridia bacterium
TCAATGAACGCTTGTCTGTTTGAAGTTGCTTTCATTAGTTAGTTACTTTAGTCCACCATATTGTCATACCCAAATTCCCAAGATAAGAGTCCTCAACCCTACCTACCAAAGTCCTATTCCTCTCCGTTACGGTAACATCATCACCCTTCATAAAGGTTACACTTGTCGGAACGCCTGAAAATGGTACTGATATAGCAAGTCGCCTCACAGCCACGCCATCAACCATAGTAGCCGCCCTCTCGGTGTAATTCCTCCCCTCACCATTGTATAGTGTCACAACCTCAGTAGTAGGTGCAGGTGTGCCTCCGCCAAAAGGGTCGGGAGAAGTAGGTGTTGCCGCATCGGTAACAATAGTCCTCTTGATGAGGATAGTATGCGGGTATCTTGGATTACTCAGACTAGGTGTTTTTACTACATACATCACATCTCCACTATCACCATCTGATTCAGCACCCACAATAGGAGGTGCACCTATTTCAGAAGTCTGTAATAGTTGTCCTGTTGTGAAGTCAACAGATAGTGTAGGATTAGTGCACTCAGTAGTAGCCATAGTCTTTAGAATGTCTTAATTGAAAAACCAAAACTTTTGGTGCTCTCCCCGTACTTGGTATATATATCGTTAGCCATCTTCCGCCAAAGAGTTCTCTCTGCTTCAGTAGTCTTTACACCCGTTTCAGAATGTTTCCAGTCAGCATCAGCATCCTCAACCCTCTTACCATTAGAAGGGAGTGTCGCACCCCACATAAGGGCATCAGCGTAGCATAGTTGTCGCTTTTCCTCTGATACGACAGAAGCATCTGCCCAAGCATTAATACCTCTATCAAAGAAGATTGATGCAAGGGCAGCTTCTGTAATCTCAAAAGCTACACGACCAGATATATATTCAGATATGGTTATTGCAGCCATAGTTATTCACAATTATACTTATTTAATTTTGAGATAAAACATATAACTTCTCTTATTCGGAACACAGAGAGCAGTAAGTTCAGACTCAATGTACTGAATCTTCTTCTTAGCGTCAA
>SAAM01000803.1 GCA_009929415.1 Clostridia bacterium
CCTCTATGATCCTTGCATATTCAGAGACTCCGTCAGCAATCGGACTTGGACGGGCCCTTTCGGGACTGGGGCTCTCAAGCGCATTTACAAGCATAATGCTTTACACGGCCCACTCTTTTTCAAAGGAAAGGTATTCTGTCCTGGTCGGCATAATAATGATGATAGGACACTCAGGAACGGTCGTGGCAATAGCTCCACTGGGGCATGCCATGGACAGGCTGGGGATCACGGGGGTGTATCTGACTATGGGTGCCGCCGCTCTGGTGATCGGTCTCCTAATGCTTTTACTGAGGAGATCAGACCCTGTCCTGCTGCAGGATAAAAAAGACTCAAGGCCGATCTCGCTTTCAAGGTTCAGGGCGGATGTCACCGACGGAGCAAGGATAATAACGGACAGCTTCCCTCTTCTTGTCATTGTGCTGACATGGGTCACCTCTTCAGCTTCCATATCTACACTGCAGGGACTGTGGGCGGTTTCCTGGCTGCAGACCACCACAGGGATGGGGATATATTCCTGCAGGTCCTGCGCTACATGGATAAGCATCGGGATGGTGATAGGGCCTCTGGCAGGGGGCTTTGTCGTAAAGAGGACAAGGGGCATGAAGATGCCATTTCTTATAATGTGCATCATGACCCAGTTAAGCTGGATATTTTGGATGGCTGCATCCCTTCTGTCTATGGGGGCATATGTCCTGGGGACCGCAGGATTTTTGACAGGTTTTTTCAGCGGCATGGCCTTTGTCTATATGGGCAGTGCGATCAGGGACCTTACTCCAACAAGATCGACTGGAACTGTTATAGGACTGCTCAATCTTATGATTTACGGGCTTCTGATATTGTTTCAATGGGGAACAGGATTCATACTGGATTTGTTTACTGCGGACAAAGTATCCGGCTATTATTCTCAGACCGGCTATCAGGTGGGTTTCGGGATAATACTGTTAATACAGGGATATTCTTTCTACCTGATCACAAAAACAAAATCTTTCACAAAAGAGTCTGATGTTATTTAAATAACCGA
>SAAM01000133.1 GCA_009929415.1 Clostridia bacterium
TTATCCATTGTACTTTCTGGACTTTGAAACTATTCGTCCTGCAATACCTCTCTTTGGTAATACTTCTTCATATCAGCAGATTCCATTTCAGTACTCACTTCATTGGCTAGAGAAAAAGGGTGGGAAACTGAAACATACTGAGTATTTGGCAGATCCTGGAATAGATCCAAGGCGTTCGCTGGCTGAACAACTTTGTAAAGACATCCCTTGTGGGGTGTGTACAGTTGCATACAACATGGGTTTTGAAAAAGCAAGACTCAAGGAAATGGCTGCACTTTTCCCCGACTTGGATAGACATCTGATGGATATCCATGATCATATGTACGATTTGATGATTCCTTTTCAGCAGAAGTCCTACTATATGAAGGCAATGCAAGGTTCATATTCGATTAAGTTTGTATTGCCGGCACTCTTTCCCGATGATCCTTCGTTGGATTATGGCAATCTTGATGGAATCCATAACGGAGATGAAGCTTCCAATATGTTCCTTGCAATGAGAGATATGAGCGAGCAAGAAGTTGAAATATGGAGAGCCCGCTTACTCAAGTACTGCAGGCTCGATACCTTTGCAATGGTGAAGATATGGGAGAAGTTATGTGAGGTGGCAAGAATAAAGATTGAGAAGGCTTGGGAGTGATCAAGAGATGATGTATTTCAGTAGCCGATAACAAAAAGTTATTCACTCCAATTTTTCGATTTTTGGAAAAATTTTACCTATGAGATGGGATGTACCAATTGAATCATTGTCAGATTGAACACAGCGAAAGGATAAAGTATGAATGATGCAATTCCAGTTATGCGCAAGCCTGTTTGGAATGTTATGAATCTCTCCTTCGAAATTCCAGAATACCAGAGACGCTACAGATGGAAACCTCTCCAAGTACTGCAATTGTTAGAGGATATTACGCAATTTTCACTGGAATCAGGGAGTGACACGTTTTACTCATTGCAGCCACTTGTTGTAAAGAAAAAGGATAGCTCGGATGATGTATTTACCGTTATTGATGGACAGCAGAGGCTGACAACTATCATGATGATAATGCATTCTTTAAATGAACGATATGTAGATGAATTTAGAATTCAGTTCAAGGAATTGACCAACATTAAAGAGCAAGAAATTGATAAATGGCATAAACAGAAAGCGAAGCACGTAATAACTCATTGGATTGAAAAAAATAAAAAAATACTTAATAGATTTGAGCAGGTGTTTCTATATCAGACGCAGTTTATTTGGTATGAGTTGACTCCAGAGGTTGATGAGATAGAGATTTTTCTGAGGCTTAATGTTGGGAAGATACCACTAACGAGAGAAGAAAGGATTAAGGCATTTTTCCTTCGAGATGCAGGAGACAATCTTGAAACTCGGGAAGTTCAGCACATCATTGCTCATGAATGGAACTTTCTGGAAAACGCACTCCAGAATGAGTCTTTATGGGGATTTCTCAATCCTGGGAGAGGTTATGAGAACCGCATTGGCCTCTTGTTTGACCTTGCAGTTCCTGGGGAACTCGCCTATGACCATTTTCGAGATTTGTTACTAGGAGGAAAAGAGAATAGGAAATATGTTACTCTAGATAAACGGATTTTGCTGGGTGCTTGGACATCTGTGAAGCAGGTGTACGAACAATTATATTACTGGTACACCAACTTCGAGACATATCACTATATCGGATATCTTAATGCAGTGAAAAACCATGGAAGTGTACAACTCTTACAGGAACTACTGGTTGCCACCTCTTCTTGGAATAAATCATTATTCGAGGATAGGTTACATGAACGAATTAGCATGACGATTAGGGCATCCAAGGAAGAACTTCTCCAAGAGGATGTGTATGAAAGGCTTGGGAGTAGCTGTCTAGTTCCTGTTTTACTTCTTTTCAATGTGGAGTCAATAGTGAAGACTCAGCATAAAGATGAGCGGTTTGATTTTTACCATTTTAACAATCAAAGTTGGGATGTAGAACACATTAGAAGTCAAGCAGATTATAACGAAACAGATGATCCAACGGCTTTGAAGAATCTTGCTAAGAATATTGTCAGTTATTTCGGTGAAACCGATATAGGCCTTTCGGAAGATGAGAAAGAATTATACCATGCCGCTTTCGAATTAACAAAGCTGGAGTCTTCCTCAAAAATTTTGCCTGCTCGATTGGGAGAACTTATCCCGAAGCATATGGAGCTTTTAGACCTTACACCTCAAAAACATGGGCTTGGGAACGTAGCCTTACTCAACCCAGATATAAACAGGGGATACAAAGATGCTTTCTTTGGGCTTAAAAGGAAAATCATTTTGGAAAATGCAAAGACGGGACGATTCATTCCTCTATGCACTAGGCTTGTTTTTCAAAAGGCTTATTCACTACGACCTATGAATCTACTCGAGTGGACGAATGAAGATGCAAATATGTATAGGAATCATATCATAGAAACTATCAAGGAGTTCCTGAAATGAGCGATCCAAAGACAGGTATTACAAAACGGACTAGTCTTGTAAAACTCCTGAGCGAGTCTGAGCACTTGAAAATCATGATTCCTCAGATTCAGCGTGATTATGTACAAGGAAGGGATGATAAAGAATCGATTCGTACTCCCTTTCTTCAAAAGCTAAAAGGGAACCTTGTGTCCGGGACTTCATTGAATCTTGACTTGATTTATGGATATATACGCAATGATGTTGAGTTCATACCCCTCGATGGTCAGCAACGATTGACGACACTTTTTCTTCTCCACTGGTATTTAGCAATAGTGGATGGCAAATATCAAGAGTTCAAGCGTACCTTCTATCCTGAAAAAGAAGCAAGATTCGTTTATCAGACAAGGGAAAGTGCAAGTGAATTTTGTGCAGCTTTATGTGAAATTGGGTCCCAAATTGCAGTGCCGAAAACAAAGGACATCGCCACAATAATTAATGAATCCTCTTTTTATAAGGATTATTGGTATTCAGATCCGACAATCCAAGCAATGCTTGCGATGCTTAACGCAATCGCCGAAATTTTCTCAGTGCCTTCTGGTTTATATCAAAGACTGGCAGGATCATCTTCCCTCGTTACCTTTGATTATCTTGATATTCAGTCTGTGCAGGACTCAGACTTGCTATATATCAAAATGAACGATCGAGGCCTGCCACTCAGTTCCTTCGATGAACTGAAAGCTAGTATCGAGAACTATTTGAGATATCTTAAAGAGAATAAGCAGGAAATACCAATATACTTCTCTAAAGCTTTAGATGGGGAGTGGACTGATCTGGTATGGGATTCTGTTTACGCAGAGGAGGATTCCTTTTCTTCAGATACCTTTGATGCAGCATTTTCTCATCTCTTTTTCGCTCAAATTCTGACGAGTATTGCGGCGCTCGATGATAGTGGTATCGATGAGATTATTAAATCAGCGTTGACGGATTTGATTGCAGAAAATCCTGATCCGCTGCATAGAAGTCTCTCTTTCTTTGAATGGAAGAGACGGGGGGTCTTTCTAACTCAGGAAGAGAGCCTTGGATGGAAAGGTAGCATTTTTACAGTAGAGGATGAAAAACAAGTAGCCCCTTTAGAACTTGAGTCAAATGCTTTGATTCTTCGTTCTCTTTTTGATGGCATGCAGAGTATTGTTTTACTACGTAACCGAACCATTCCAAGCGGACAGGACGAAATTATCCTTACGCCACAGAATTTGAATTTCTCTCAACTTTTAAAGCAGGTTCAGTATTCAGATGGCAAGGATTCTACAGAAAGAAAGTACGCGGATAGAGTGCTTCTTTTTGCACTGGAACAATTTGAATATGTGGCTCACTCTTTGAATGAAGTCATCGATATCGAGGTTCTGAAATTGTGGGCGCGGATTATTCAAAACCTGAATGAAGCCTCGATATACAATGATGAGAAGAACTTTATTGCTTCAATCAAAGGTATAAAAGAAGCTTTATCCATCAAGGACCTTTCATGCATTCGGGGTATTTTCTCACCTGCCACCTTAAGTCGATTGAAAAAACCCAACGGGTTTGACTCGGTTCAGGTTGATGAAGAAATCATCAAGTGTCGGCTCATGGAGGAACAGGATGATTGGAGAACTGCGTTGGTCAAAGCTGAGGAGATCCTCCCGTATTTCGAAGGGCAAATTGGATTCCTGCTGCACCTAGCCGGTATAGAAATTGATACCTTGGATGTGATGGGGCCCTTTTTAATACCTGCCGATGCACTTGCTAAGTTTGAGGAGGCGTTATCAAAAACTCAAGAGTTATTTGATATGAAGAAAAAATTTGCATTTGATAATACCGAATACATCTTTGAACGGGCCTTATTATCTCTTGGCAAATATCTATTACCATCTGGGGGGCGAAACCAAAGCTTCCTCATAATGTCTCACCGTGATTACAGCTGGAAAAGATTCTTCAAACTTCCAAATAAAAACGAGATTTCCTCTTGGGAGAATCGGAAACAGATTATCAGACGGTTGTTTGATTCTTTAGAACTTGGAAAGGTAAATCAGTCCCTTCAACGTATAATAGATGGCAATCAGGTTAAGGACTGGAGAAAGTGCATCATTGATACACCATCACTCCTAAAGTATTTTGAAGGAACCAATTCACAAAGGTTCTTGCAGATTGATTCTCCCCATGGCATTGTATTGCTTCAGAAAACAAGACTTTCAGCATCTCATGCTGAAATCTATTCCTACCGCTTTTATTGTCAACATAAAAATGATACCGAAAGCACGTTTGGAATTTTTGGAGAATTGTCAGACTATTACGCTGTAAGCGGAGCGTCTGATCCGTATGAGCTACCTTGCGCATATTTTACTGGGTGGAAAAGGGATGAAACTCACCAATATGGTCTAGATATTCATTATCAGAATGATTTATTCGGTATCCTTGTATTCAATAGGATGAGAGATCAAGATATCGAAGATGATGTACGTCAAGTTTTGATCGAGCAAGGAATGCAGCAGTGGAATGAAGAAGATGTAAGATATGGATTTATACGTTATTTAACTCAAGAAGAATCGTTGGTACCAGCAATTCAGAATCTCTCATTAAATCTTTCCATTCTTGATTCTTCCGATTGAAACAATAAAGTGGTGAATTGTTTAGTAATCAACGAGAAAAATTTTGCAGATTATCGGTACCAGGAAGAAAATCCACATCCTCCGCAGAGATTGCAGAATAACACCTTCGGTGCATAATTTCGTAAAACAGGGTTCCGAGTAGAATTTGGCTGCTCAAAAGTTTTCCCAATATAACAATGACAAAACGACCCGAAAACAGCTGTTTCGAGTCGTTCTCACCCCGTAAGTAGTTTACTTCACTTTACCTGTCCGAAAGCCTTCTCTGTTGCTGCGCTGACTGCCTTGAAATGGTTCTCATTGGCATGGTTGGCATAATGTTCTAACATCGCCTGCGTTTTATGAC
>SAAM01000804.1 GCA_009929415.1 Clostridia bacterium
GTTGAATTTTATTTTCTGCAAGGCAAGCAGATCCTGAATCGGATTCTGTTTTCCAATGAATCCCTGTATGTTTACATTGGGTAACAGCGGACGTAAAACCGTAAGATCGAGCTCTTGCTGTTCGTATTGCTTCAGTAGTCTGTCTGTAATCAGAGAAAGGGAAGCCGACAGCTTTGTGGCACCCTGATCGCTGTTTAACTTCATGAATGCATCTCCGGCAGTTATCTCAAAATAGGTGCTGTCGCGGGTGGTTCCTGCCTCGAACCGTGTATCCTGGGGGTAGTAAGTTTTTTCTTCACCCGATAGCTCCCATTGAGTGAGCCTGCCTGTCAGATGGAGAATCTCATTAAGGTTGCTGCTTGCATTTGCTTCGAAGCGAAAAGCAGTGCTAAACGGAACGTCTACAAGATGCAGGCGGTACAGGTTTAGATGCTCTACTTGTGCATCCAGATTCATTTCTGCTTTGTTTCTTTGCAGACTTCCGGAGACAGATACCTTTAATAATGCTAAAGGATAGCCGCTTTCCAGCTGCAATTCATAGGCATGGTTCTTTAAACGGCCATTTAACTGAATTTCCGAAACAGAGTTTCTGCCATATTTAATATCTGAAATGGTTGCCTGCAGAAGAGAGCTGGTGCGGGCAGAATATAAATCAAAACCTTTCCCTTTTATCGCGGCCGAAGCTGTAAGCCAGTAAAGGGAATCTTTAGGCATGAAATGGTTGGGTTGCAGACTATCGATTGAGACGGATATCTGGTAGTCTTCCGACTGACTCTGATAGGATCCATCCAGTTTAACAAGGGCTTTATTTTCCTTAAAGGTAAGATTCGTTTTATAAGCATCCTTTTTGAAAGATACTTCTCCTTTGAGTTCCATCCCATACGGAAGCTCCAGCATGTCTCGTTGTTTTTTATCCAACATGCCGAGTATAAACTCCAGGTTGTAGGACCGGGCATCTATGCGGAAGCTTCCCTGCCGCTGCAGACTGTCGGCAATCTGAATCAGCGTTCCGGATGC
>SAAM01000805.1 GCA_009929415.1 Clostridia bacterium
CACGGCGAGATTATCTTTATGTCAGGGCCGAATCTGAAGAGCCATGCAAAAAAGTTGGTGCTGACCTGCAGCTTTGCCGATATGCTGAAGTGGTCTTCTCCTTCCCTGTTTATGTCTATTTCTTTTCCGAACCTGTCCAGCACCGCATTGACGAGGCTGTTTCTACATTTCAGGGTGACGAGCCTTTCGCTTCCTGAATACATGCTGAAGAGCTTGTTTGAGTACTGGGCAAGGTCAAACTGCATGTTTTTTGGCAGGATGTCTCTTTTTTCATCCGTGAGCGCTATGTCCGTCATCCGGTCTACCCTGTAATGCACGAAGCTGTCGTATTTGTGACGGTAGGTTACGAGGTAGTATTTGTCGTCGTCCCACAGCATGCCGTACGGGCTTTCGTTGTATGTGTGGTTTCCTTTTCTATAGACCTTTTCCTTGTTCACGTTATAGTCAAAATACCTGAACTGCACTTTTCTGTCGTTCGTTATTGCGCTGTGCAGGGCATCGACGTTGTAGTATATGCTTTCATTGAATGTCTTTATCCTGTTTTCTATATGTACCTGGCGCCTGAGCTCTCTTGCCTGCTCCCGGCCGGCCAGGGATTCGAGCTTTTTGATAAGCTCTGTGCTTTTTTTGTGTGTAATGAACCTCGAGCACTGCACCGCATCTACGAGAAGCTTGAGCTCTGCAAGCTCAAAGGCTCTGCTCGCGACAAAGTACTGCGTCGTCCTTGATTTATTAATGGCTATGTCTATGCCTGCCATCTTGAGCAGCTCAAGGTCACTGTATACCGTCTTTCTTTCTGCTGATACCCCATAGTGTGAAAGCGCTGTCTGTATCTGACTCACTGTCAGAGCGTTCTCTTCATCCGTATTCTCGAGCATTATCTTTGCGAGATAAATGAGCTTGAGCTTCTGGTTTGGTTTTTTTGCCATATTAAGTTACCCCCTTAACATGATTATAGTGCTCAGCGTGTTTTTTTGCAATTGAATATTAAAGAAACTGCTGCAAAAAGCACTCC
>SAAM01000806.1 GCA_009929415.1 Clostridia bacterium
GTAAACGAGAGAGATGAAGGAAGAGCAGTTCTTATGGTATCGCTTGAGCTGGATGAGGTAATGAATGTAAGTGACAGGATACTGGTGATTTACGAGGGAGAGCTCGTAGGAGAATTCAAGCCGGAGGAAATCACAGTCGAGGAGCTTGGACTGTATATGTCAGGCTCAAAAAGGAGGGAACTAAATGAATAAGAAACTTAAGAACTATCTGCTTGGGCCTGCCTTTGAGAGTTTTCTTTCATCATTCTCGGCGATACTTATTGGGCTTCTGTTTGGATTTCTTATACTGCTTATAAGCCATCCGAGTCAGGCGCTTCCGGGCTTTATGACTATACTGCTTGGAGGATTCACCGGGGGAGCCAAGGGTCTTGGAGACGTTCTGTATTTTGCGACGCCTCTTATACTGACTGGACTTTCGGTTGGATTTGCGTTCAAGACGGGACTGTTTAACATAGGAGCACCGGGACAGTTTGTCCTTGGTTCATATTTTGCAGTGTATGTAGGAATCAAATTCACGTCAATACCGCATTCAATCCACTGGATAGTGGCACTTGCTGCCGGAATAGCAGGAGGAGCTCTGTGGGGAGCGATCCCAGGGCTCCTTAAGGCTTACAGGAATGTGCATGAGGTTATCGCCTCAATCATGATGAACTATATAGGCATATATCTTGTTAACATGCTCGTAAAAAATGATACGGCTATTTTTGACACTCTCAAGAACCAGTCAAAGACTCCTGCAAAGGGAGCTATAATACCGAAGATGGGCCTTGACAGCCTCTATGGAACCTCGAGCGTAAACGGTGGAATATTCATTGCGCTTATTGCGGTAATAGTGATCTATATAGTGCTTAACAAGACGACTTTCGGATATGAGCTGAAGGCATGCGGACACAACCGTGAAGCCAGCAGATATGCAGGGATAAATGAAAAGAAGAGCATAGTGATGTCCATGATAATATCTGGCGCACTTGCAGGGCTTGGAGGAGCGCTTCTGCTTCTTGCCGGAGCAGGAAA
>SAAM01000807.1 GCA_009929415.1 Clostridia bacterium
TTGGATAGCTGAGATATGCCTGCCATCGTCAATATGCAGCTCGCCAGAAAGTATTCCATTCCTCTGATATCTCGTGAGATATTTTTCTATATCAGCATTTACTACCACTTTCAATTCAGTTTCTTCTCCCGGTTTATACGCTATTATCCTGCATGGTTCTCTCATATCAGCCCTCTATCTGCATCTTGCCTGTTAGCTGCATGATCTGTGCCTTGAGACTCTCCGGAAGAGCTGCCTGTGCTTCGGCCCTCTGCTGTATACTGCCGATAGTCTTGAGGAACTGGCCTCTTGTTACCGTATCGAGTGTGTCTATGTCCGTCTGAGATAGCTCTTTAAGTGTCATGTGATTACCGACCCATTTCTGGCATACTTCAGGCAGCTTGGCGAATTCCTCGACTGAATTATAGGCTGAGCGGGTAATGGCCTTTTTTACCTTGTTCCAAAGCTCCACCGGAGTATCCTTGTCCAGGAGCATCTCGACCTGTTCTCTGAGGCCCGCTATGGTTGGCGGATACTGGTTGACCTTGATGTAGTTCTTGAGTGCCATTACGATAAGTTCCGTTGGATACTCTGCAAACATATCGTAGTATATGGCAAGTGTCTGTTTTTTTTCTTCTACCGACATATTCCGGTAGTGTGACGGATATGATATCTGTAATATGCTCATAAGCTGCTTGGTTTCTTCTCTTTGCATTTTGTTCTCCCTTCTAAAAATCAAGATCGTTGAAGCTTACTCCGGTCATGTTCTTCTCCGCCTTATCCGTCTGCTGCTTCTCAGAATCTCTTCTGTGCCATGCTCTTATAGTTGCATAATGACTCTTGTACTTCTTGCCTGTAGAAGCAATGTACTCGCTGAGCCGCTCTATCATCGCTGCTGAGTATGGTATCTCGACCATGAGCTTCTCATATTCAGCATCACTTAAAAGCACATTGCTGTACTCGCCATATTTATGCCTTCCAGACTTGACTTGCGTATCGGGTAGCGTATCGCTCACCGTATCGGTGGGCGTATCG
>SAAM01000808.1 GCA_009929415.1 Clostridia bacterium
GCGATATGCTGATATAATATATTTTAGCCCAACAGGCTTTTGCAACAGGAATCGGTGAACCGTGTCAGGATCGGAAGATAGCAGCACTAAGTCGAGCCCCCTGTGTGCGGAAACAACCTGTTGGGTTATCTATTTTCATTGAAAGGAGATATGACTGGCATGTCCGGTCATAAAAACGATCATGCAACAAGCTCTATACAGGATTTACAGACCTAAAAACTTTGACGAGATATACGGCCAGGACCAGATAGTTTCCATACTGAGGAATCAGCTGGAAAACGGCAATCTGAGCCATGCATACCTTTTCTGCGGTCCAAGAGGAACCGGAAAGACTTCTACTGCAAAGGTATTCGCTTCTGCCATAAACGGCGGGACAGATATCGATACGGTCGAGCTTGACGCAGCTTCAAACAACTCCGTGGATAATGTCAGAGATATCAGAGACAACCTTGCTTTTGCTCCGACTTCAGGAAAATACAAGATATACATAATAGACGAGGTCCACATGCTGTCTGCGGCGGCTTTTAATGCTCTGCTCAAGACTCTGGAGGAACCTCCTTCGCACGTTATATTCATTCTTGCGACGACTGAGCCTCAAAAGATCCCTCAGACTGTGCTTTCAAGATGTCAGAGATTTGATTTCCGAAAGATTGAGAAGGACGTACTCGTGCAAAGACTCTCTGACGTGCTCGCACAGGAAGGCAAGGACTTTGAGTCAGAGGCGCTTGAGTTCATTGCACTTAAGAGCGAGGGCGGCCTGAGAGATGCCCTCAGCATTCTTGACAAGGCGCTTTCATATGGAGATCTCACAATGGAGAACCTTCTGCAGGTACTTGGAGAGATTCACTCGGACAACTATCTTTCGATGCTTAAGGCAATAATGGCCCACAATACTCGTGATGCCATAATGGTACTGGGCAGCATAGAAAAGTCAGGCATGGACCCGAGGATATTCGCACTTGAGCTCATAAACTTCATGAAGCAGGTAATACTCGAGTTCAACGATGTAAAGCA
>SAAM01000134.1 GCA_009929415.1 Clostridia bacterium
GACCTCAAGGTACCATACAGAGAGACGATAAAAGGCACATCGGATGTACAGGGAAAACACAAGAAGCAGTCAGGCGGACATGGTCAGTATGGCGATGTAAAGATAAAATTCTCACCATCAAGCGAGCCATTTGAATTCGCAGAAGAGATTTTCGGAGGCTCTGTGCCAAAGTCATATATACCAGCGGTTGAAAAAGGGCTCAGAGACTGCCTGGAGCATGGAGTTCTTGCAGGCTATCCTGTGACAAATATCAAGGCTACGCTGTATGATGGATCATACCACGATGTAGACTCATCAGAGATGGCATTCAAGATGGCTGCCAGCCTTGCATTCAAAAAAGGGATAGAAGAAGCCAAGCCGGTTCTGCTTGAGCCAGTGATGAAGCTTTCGATATATGTTCCGGAAGAATACATGGGAGACATCATGGGAGATATCAACAAGAAGCGAGGCAGAGTGCTTGGAATGGAGCCATTCAAGATCCACAAGCAGGTCATATATGCCGAAGCTCCTCAGTCTGAAACCTTCAAGTATGCAATAGATCTGAAGGCGATGACTCAGGGAAGAGGATACTTTGAGATGGAATTCGTAAGATATGAAGAAGTGCCTGCGCAGCTTGCAGAAAAGATAATAGCAGAAGCAAAGGCTGAAAAACAGTAAACCCCATTAACATAACTTAAACCCCAAAAAAGCAGAGAATCTTTCAGTTTAAGATTTTCTGTTTTTTTATTCCTGTATTTTCATCATTTCTGAAAAGATTTTGTTAAAACAGTACAAATATGATAAAATATATTAGGTCTGATGAATAATAGATGGAGATAAATAATGAAAATATATATAGAGAATGTTGAAAAAACGATTGAGCTGGGCTGCCTCATAGGAAGCCTCATGAAGAGCGGAGATATGATATGCCTGGATGGAGATCTAGGAGCAGGAAAGACGCATCTTTCCAAAGGCATAGCGAGGGGCCTTGGCATAGCTGAAGAGATAACAAGCCCAACCTTCACGATAGTTCAGGAATATGAAGGGCGGATACCCTTCTATCATTTTGATGTTTACAGGATAGTCGACAGTGAAGAGATGTATTACATCGGATTTGAGGACTATCTCAGAAAAGATGGAGCTGTCGTGATAGAGTGGTCTGAAATAATCAGGAATATACTCCCGGACGAGCGCATGCAGATAGACATAGTCTATGCACCGGAGGGCGGAAGATATTTCACGCTTAATGCATATGGTAGAAGACACGAAGAACTTCTCGAGGAGATATCCCAAAAACTCGGGGCTGAAAGGAAAGAAATACAATGAAGATACTGTCTATAGATACGTCCTCTGCGGCGCTTGGCATAGCTCTCTCAAATGACAGGGCCATGCTTGCGGAATTCACTCAGAACAAGGCGCTTACCCACAGCGAAAAGCTCATGCCGCTTATTGACACCATGATGAGAAATACGGACGAGGATCTGGCCAGCCTGGATGCGGTAGCCTGCACAACAGGACCAGGCTCATTCACGGGCATAAGGATAGGAGTCGCTACGGCGAATGCCTTTGCAATGGCAAAATCGATTCCGGTGATAGGCATATCCACGCTTGAGGCGCTCGCCTGGAATTTCAGATATACTGACTGCGTAGTGACAGCCACCATGTATGCCCAGAGAGATGATTATTACAGAGGGGTATACAGCTTTGAAAACGGAAGGCTCACAGTAATAAAATCGGAAGAAGCCGTGAGCAGAGACGAGATCCTTTCTGAAATAAGAGAGATAACAGAAACAGGAAGAACCGTTATGCTTGCAGGCGAGATGACAGACAGATACAGGGCGGGAACCTTTGCATCAGATGAGATGCAGGAAATGCTCAGTAACGGCAGGCTGATCATGGCAGACAGAAACCTGAATTTCCTCAGGGCATCGAATCTGTGCGAGATGGCATCTCAGATAATGGAGAGCTCAGACATATCTGAGCTGCCAAGATACATCGAGCCCGTATATATAAGAAAGCCTCAGGCGGAGGTGCAGTACGAGGAAAAGATGGCAAGGCTGCGCAGCATGAGAGACGGGAGAGCTGAAGATGGAAAACAATAAAGGAATGGCTTTGGAAGGCCTTGAGATAACAAAGATGGAGCACGCTCATTCAGAGCAGGTTTACCAGATAGAGGAGCTTTCCTTTATCACGCCATGGAGCAGAAAATCCATAAGGAGCGAGATAGACAACAAGACGGGAAGATACATCGTCATCCTTGACGGAGAAAAGGTGGCAGCATACGGAGGCTTCTGGCTGGTGCTTGACGAAGCCAACATAAACAATGTGGCTGTGCATCCCGACTACAGAGGAAGAGGTATATCCAAGCTGCTGATGAACACGCTGATAAAGATGGCTGCTGATGAAGGAGCAAAGCACATGTACCTCGAAGTCAGGAGCAGCAACTCTGTAGCTCAGGGGCTCTACAGAGGACTTGGATTCAAGATGATAGGACTCAGGTCAGGGTACTATATAGATACCGGTGAAGATGCCATAGTTATGATGAAGGAACTTTAAAAACAATGAAACCAGATAAAAACAATATACAGAATCTAAAGGACAGGGATATAACGGTCCTTGCAATAGAAAGCAGCTGCGACGAGACTGCCGCAGCGGTAATACGAAACGGAAGAGAGATAATGTCCAACATAGTGGCGACCCAGATAGAGATACACAAAAAATTCGGGGGAGTCGTGCCTGAGGTAGCTTCAAGGAACCATGTGGTGGACATAAATCCAGTCATAGAAAGCGCGCTCTCGGAGGCAGGAATGAGCCTCGATGACATTGACGTTATAGCTGCGACATATGGTCCGGGGCTTGTCGGAGCCCTCCTTGTAGGACTTTCGACTGCAAAGGCGCTCGCATATGCGACCGCAAAGCCATTTGTAGGCGTAAATCACATACAGGGTCATATCGCGGCAAACTATCTTGCATTCCCGGAGCTTGAGCCTCCGTTCATATCGCTTATAGTTTCCGGAGGGCATACTCATATAGTAGAAGTAAAGGACTATAATGAGATAGAGATCATAGGAAAGACCAGAGATGATGCGGCTGGTGAAGCCTATGACAAGGTAGCCAGGGCAATTGGCCTGGGATATCCGGGCGGGCCGCTTGTGGATGAGCTTGCAAAGCAGGGAGAGGCGAATATAGAATTTCCCAAGGCCATGTACAAGGAAGAAAACTATGACTTCAGCTTTTCAGGGATAAAGTCCGCAGTCCTCAATTATATAAACAGCAAAAAAATGAAGAATGAGGATTACAGCAGGGCAGACATAGCCGCTTCATTTCAGCATGCAGTGGTGGACATACTTGTGCACAAGACGGTAAATGCTGTCAAGGACCGAGGATATGGCTGCGTGGTCCTGAGCGGAGGCGTCTCTGCAAATTCGGCTCTGAGAAAAGTCATGGAAGAAAGATGCGATAAGGAAGGCCTCAGGCTATATTATCCGCCGCTGGGGCTTTGTACGGATAATGCCGCCATGATAGGATCCTGCGCATACTACAGATACATCGAAGGCCATACGAGCGATATGTATCTCAACGCAAAGCCAAATCTGAAAATAGGCGAAAATTAGAAACAAAAATGAATAAGTATGCAACTATGCTTGTATTAACTGCGAATGTTTGATAGAATAGTATGGGAAAAGTTCGAAATAAATAGTTTTTTCATATATACAGACTGATCATCAGCCAGTAGTGAATATTTCAATATATAGATATTTTAGGAGGAAAAAAATGCCAGGAATAGCAATAATAGGCTCACAGTGGGGAGACGAAGGAAAGGGTAAGATAATCGATTATCTAGCAAAAAACTCAGACCTTGTAGTTAGAGCTCAGGGAGGTAACAACGCAGGTCATACAGTAGTGGTAGGAGATCAGAAATACGCTCTTCACCTTGTACCATCAGGAATCCTTAATCCGGATGCGATCAATGTAATCGGAAATGGAGTGGTTATCGATCCACAGGTACTTCTAAAAGAACTTTCAGGCTTTGAAGAAAGAGGCGTAGATACATCAAGCCTTAGAATAAGCGACAAAGCCCATATAATAATGCCGTACCACAAGCTCATAGATGCGCTTATGGAAGAAGCCAGAGGAAAAGAAGACATAGGTACTACCAAAAAAGGTATAGGACCATGCTACATGGACAAGGTTGAGCGTATAGGAATCAGAATGGCGGATCTTGTAGACGAGAAGATGTTTGCAGAAAAGCTGCAGTTTGCGCTTAGCAGAAAGAATGACATCATAACAAAGATGTACGGAAAAGAGGCGCTTTCATTCGAAGATATGTACAATGAGTATATAGAGTATGGAAGACAGCTTAAGAAATATGTGGCTGCAACTGAGTTCGTAGTGAACAAGGCTCTTGCAGACAACAAGAAAGTACTGTTTGAAGGCGCTCAGGGCTCTATGCTTGATACGGATTTTGGAACCTATCCATACGTTACGTCATCTCACCCTACCATAGGAGGCTTCCTTGTAGGCTCAGGAGTTAACGTTAGAGCGATAGACGAGGTAATAGGAATCGCTAAAGCCTACACTACAAGAGTTGGAAAAGGACCTTTTGTTACAGAAGAAGACAATGCTACGGGAGATCTTATAAGAGAAAAGGGAAGAGAATTCGGAACTACTACGGGAAGACCGAGAAGATGCGGATGGCTTGATCTTGTAGTGCTTAAATACACTGCGATGCTGAATGGCTACACTTCAATCGCACTTATGCTGCTTGACGTGCTCGAAGGCTTTGAAGAGCTCAAGATATGCGTTGCATACAGCCTTGATGGAAAAGAGACGTCAGAGCTTCCTTCTACGAGAGAAGAGCTTGAAAGAGCAGTGCCTGTATACAGGACCGTAAAAGGCTTCACACAGGAAGAGATAACTGAAGCAAAGACATATGAGGAGCTTCCTGCAGAAGCGAAGGAATATATACAGATAATAGAAGAGTACGTAGGCGTACCTGTAAACATTATCTCAGTTGGACCAAGAAGAGATCAGACAATACTGAGAAAAGACTTCTTTTAGGAATTCCAGAGATAAATAATCAAATATAATTAACAAGCATTCCCCGGTTCGGAAGATTTTCTGATGCCGGGGATTTTTATATTGACAAAGATTAAATTGAGGATTATCATATACATATTAACGAATATGCATATGATAATATTGAAAAACAGAAAAGAAGGTGCCTTAAATGAACAGATTGACAAATATATTCAAGCTTATGTCTGATGAGACAAGACTGAGGATGATAATGCTCCTTAACAGGGAGGCTCTGTGCGTATGTGAAATAAGTGGAATACTTAACATACCTCAGCCAAGGATATCACAGAATCTTTCAAAGCTCAGAGACATGAATCT
>SAAM01000809.1 GCA_009929415.1 Clostridia bacterium
AGTCCGGCAAAAGCCAAAACAATGGCTATTACCATTGCGAATCTGGGACGCCTGATAAAAAATTCAGATAACATCTTTAGTTTCCTTCTTTGCTTTGGGAATCAGGGGAAGACAATGACAGCTCTACCTCGTTCTGTCCTGCGATCTCTGCTGCCGTTTTATTTTCCGTTTCTGCCTGGGCAGGCGCAACAGGAGATTCCGGACGCACATTCTGCAGACCGATACGGATGATCCTGTCATTTACCTTTAAACCCTTGACGACCTTACGCATGCTGCCGATCTCTGCTCCAAGCTCTATTCTTGTCTGATGGGCAATATTATTCCCATCTACCGTATAAACGTAGCTTCCCTGTGAATCAGCCAGTATCGATTCCTGAGGTATAACTATGCTGGTGTCTTTCTCAACAGGTTTTGTCCCTACCCTGACCATAGAACCCGGGATAAGTATGCCCTCAGGGTTGGGGAAACGGATCACCATCTCAAGGGTGCCGGTCCTTTCGTCAACTTTATTGCTTTCAAAGTCACGCTCCCCCTGCATATTGAGTTCCCTGCCGTTAGAAAGAACCAAAGTCGTCTCGTATACCGGCCCGTTTTTTTTGAACTGCTCCAGCTCATTAAGATAATCTTTGTCCGGCATGGCAAAAGAGACACGTATCGGATCCATCTGGACTATAGTTGCAAGAGGGCCTGAAGCGGGAGTTACATAATTTCCTTTTGTAAGTGCAGCTGCCCCTATCTGTCCGCTTATAGGGGAAGTTATCCGGGCATGTGAAAGGTCTATCTGTGCCAGCTTTAACACAGCCTTAGCCTGTGAAACACCGGCTTTGGCCTGCAAAAAAGCGCTTTCGGCCGCATCTATGTCACTTGCAGAAATACTGCGCGCGTCTGCTGCCTTAACACGTGCAAGATACTTTTCGGCCTTTACCAATCCTGCCTGAGCCTGTTCGAGCTCAGCTTTCCTGAGGTCTGCAGTAGCCTGATAATGGCTCGGGTCTATCGTAAAAAGGGGCTGC
>SAAM01000810.1 GCA_009929415.1 Clostridia bacterium
ATTCTTGCGCATGTCGGAGTGGGATCTGACCATCATATAAAGGGAAACCTCATTGAGACCGAGGCAACGAAAAGAGTCATAAGGGAGGGAAATCTGATTTCTATATCGACAAAGGAAGCTATAAGCTGCAGCTATCCAAATTGCCAGCTCAAGTCTGCTATAATATCTCCGCTAAAGGAAGACGCTGAGGTTTCCGGAACACTAAAGATCTACTACTGCAAGGAAAATGCAATCTCGTTCAGGAACATAAACCTTGCGGCCGGACTTTCTCAGCTCATATCAACCCAGCTTGAGATAAGCCGCCTGGGAGAGCTCAAGGACATGGCCAACAAGGCCGAAATACGAGCTCTACAGGCTCAGATAAACCCTCACTTTCTTTTCAACGCTCTAAATACTATTGTTTCATTCATAAGGATCAATCCAGATGAAGCCCGAAAGCTCATCATTAACCTGTCAACATACCTCAGGTATAATATCGAATCCGGAGAAAATTTTGTAGATATCAATCAGGAGCTTGAACAGGTAAAAGCTTATGTCGAAATCGAAAAGGCCAGGTTTGGAGAAAAGCTGGACGTAATTTACGATATAGAAGATAATCTCGACGTTAAAATCCCCAGCCTTATAATCCAGCCTCTGGTGGAAAATTCAATAAAGCACGGAATACTTGAAGGAAAAGGCTTCGGAACCGTTACTATAAGAATTAAAAAATCCTCATCCGATGCAGTAAGCATATCTATTGAAGATGACGGCTGCGGAATATCCGAGGAAATAATAACCGGGATTCAGGAAGGCGATATAGACGATACCAAGATAGGGCTGTTAAACGTACACAAGCGCCTCAAATTCATATACGGACAGGGGCTCAGTATAGAAGAGCCTGAAATCGGAAGCCGTATATGCTTTACTGTCAGACGATAAGTCCAGCTAAGAAATGTCAATAGTAGAATATGAAAATGATTGATATTTTCAAAGCTAAAAAAGAGTAACTTTAATAAGCCTTTTGAATAACTGTC
>SAAM01000135.1 GCA_009929415.1 Clostridia bacterium
GTGATCATGAGTGGTGGAGTTCGGTACAAGGCTCTTTCCTTGCATACCTCAGCAGCAGCCACAGAGCCGAACGTAGGCGCAGATTGGGCAACGGTGTGGGTACGCGAAGGAACCTTGCACTATGTGTGGGACGGAGCGATTGTGAAGCTTGCTGATGCAGCGCTTGGCTTGACCGAGGATAGCAGAACAGCAACATTCTCTGCTCTTACCGCTCCCGGTCTGACACCTCCTGATATCATCAAGCAGCTGAACCTCTTCCCTAAAACATCAGGTGGCCCGTTGGGTACTATCTATGTGCGCGGTGGGGCAGGCTCAGAGCGCATGGCGCGCCGTGGCGGCTACTGGGGCAACACGAGCAATGCCGGGTTGGGCTATTTGAATTTGGGCGATGTACGTTCGTACTCGTACAACTACGTTGGCTTGGCGCTGGCTTATCAGGAATAACAAACTGATTAACTGATTACTGGTTTTTGATTTGGGGGATTACTTGGCTGAGTACCTTTGTAAAATGACAGTGAAGATGGATGACATTATCTCTTATGGATACTGTGCCCTCAGGCAGTATCCAAAGAGTGAACGGTTCATCCTGGTTACTATGACAGCCAATTGCATGTGGGAGCTTTCGACATTGATCCAGAGCGCAGTTGATGCAACGGACAAGAGACGAAAGCTTGCCTACATGGAACAGGCTGACAAGGAACTGAAGAAACTGAAGAGCATGGTACGCAGTGGTATGAATCTGAAGTTTCTCCCATTTGCAAAATATGAATTTTTGAGCGGGTTGCTTGTTGAGTTGGGTAGGATGATCGGTGCATGGCAGCATCAGATCTCACAACATAGGGATTAGGCTGATATAGCGCATGACGCTCCGTGGCGGCAACTGGAACAACACGAGCAATGCCGGGTTGGGCTATTTGAATTTGAACAATGTACGTTCGAACTCGAACAACAACATTGGCTTGGCGCTGGATTATCTAACACCACGGAAGATGCACTCAAGGGTGTTCTGGTGGGTCAGAAGATAAGGAGCTTGATCCCTTCCTCCTATAGGGGAGGTAAACACAGAGTTTTGGCGGGTGCGGCTAGTAATCCGAGAGGGTGAATGTGGCATCCCGCCTTATTGGAGGACTATGCCGAAAACCTTTACCGGTCTATGGGACAGAACAATAAGCTTTGAAAATCTATTCAACGCATATTCTACTGCCAAAAAAGGCCATAGAGACAGCCTAGAGGTTTTGCGGTTTGAGCATGATCTGGAAGAGAACCTTATCAACTTGCAGAATCATCTAATTTGGCATTCCTGGAAACCAGATCCATACAGAGAATTCATAGTCTACGAACCCAAGAAACGTTTAATCCAGGCCCCTACCTTCAGGGACCGTGTTGTACACCATGCCTACTATCAAATAGTAGGTCCGTTATTTGAATCCAAGATGATTACCCATACCTATGCATGCATCGAAGGCAGAGGCCCTTTGAAGGCTGCTCACAAGGTGCAGGAATACGTCAGGTCCTATCCAACGGACAAGCGGCTTTACCTGATCTATGGTGATATGAAAGGATACTTCCCATCCATTGATCATACATACCTCAAGGCTCAGGTGAGGCGTACCATAAGTGATTGTGACATGCTTTGGCTCAGTGACGCATTGATAGATACCAACGGGGAAGACAAGGGATTGGGTATAGGAGCTCTTCCCTCACAGTTGTTTGCAGGGGTGAATCTCACCCCGTTCGACCACTACATGAAAGATGATCTTGGAATCAAGCAATACGTGCGATACATGGATGATTGGGTTGTCATTTCTGATGACCTGGAATATCTGAAGCATATTCTATTCCTGGGTACTCAATATCTCACAAAAGAAGCAAAACTGGTGGTTAACCCAAAGACGCGTATCATACCGATTACCCATGGGATTGATTATTGTGGGTACCGCATATTCAGGGAATACATGAAGCCTAGAAAACGCAACCTCAGGCGGGCTAAGGCGCGTCTTATTGATCTTGCAGCACAATGCAACCGTGGCGAGATCCCCATTACAAAGGTCCAGGAATCAGTCAATTCACTAGTGGCCTATGCAAGTCATTGTAGGGCCCATAGAAGTGTAGAGAGCATCCTTTCTGCAGTGATCATTACAGGAGGACAGAATGCAACACGATAAGAAACAGCATTTCCTAACTTGTATGATCGCAGCGTTTGTGGCAGGCTTCCCCTTTTTTGCCATGGGTAGCCCGCTGACTGCAATAGTTTCAGGATCCTGCTTCTCGGCAGGCTTGGCCCTGGGGAAAGAATACGGGGACAGCAAGGCCGCCGGCAATAAATGGGATTGGTTTGATATTTTGGCAGATGCAGGAGGCCTTATTATTGGGGTTTTTCCTTATATATTGCTCAGCATAATTCTTTTAGCGGGAGGGAAGTGATATGGAGGTTTCTAGTATGCAGGCATGGTTGGGGTTTGGAATAACCATTTTTACAATTGTGGCTGTAATCGTAAGGGTGTTTGATACCACGAACAAAACAGCAAAAGCCGTGGTTGCACTTGCAGAAAAGGTAGATACAGAAGAGGAAGAACGCAAGGTTGCAGACCAAGACTTACGGGAATGCATCACAAATGAGCGAGAGAGCCGCAATAAAGAATATACAAAGATCCAGATTGAGTTGGCAAAAATTGACACCAATCTGGTTTACATCAGAAAAAGCATCGACAAGGGGTAGCATATGAAAACTTTTATTTTATTTTTCGCAGGCGGGGTAATCCTGGTTGCTGGATTGGTTGAGTTGTATAAGTTGGGAAAGGAGAAAAACCAGGGTAAGATAGTCTCTCTTTCAGTTTTTCTTACCCTGATTGTGGTTTGTTCAGTCTTCTTTGGGGTTGAGCATGAGGGCAATATCTACACCCTGCCACTTTGGGCGCTGGGAATGTGGTACCTACAGAAGGTGGTGGACATGAAATTCTTTCGTAAGATTGCCAAGCGAATAGCTTCCAATGTGGCAAAAAGCAAAAGCCTGCTCACTGATGATGATATCAAGGAGATGGACAATGTATAACATCATTGAATGGGTCCTGTTGGCTCTTGCATTGCTGGGAATCGGATATGGAGGAATCCAAAAAAAGAAGGCAGCAAAGGCAACGAAGGCGAAAGAGAAAGCTGAAGAGAAGCTTGAGGTTGTGACCATCAAGGAAAAGGTGGGGGCTCAGGCATCAGAAGCCAAAGACGACCTGGTAAAGAAGCAGAAGCAGAACCAGGCGGAAGAGAAGGAGGTGATCCAATCTATTACATCCATCCCGAAAGAAAAGGAGGTTCCGCTGAGTGAAGAATCTACAAAAGCTGCTGCTGATCAGTCTGCTCGGGTTGCTGCTCGTGCTAAGCGGCTGCAAAACAATTGAGAGATATCCAGTAGTCGTTCTCCCCACACTGGAAGCATTCAGGCCACAAATGGTACCTGAGCTTATTGCCGAACCTAAGACTGATAAGGACCTCTTGTATAACCTAGTTATATGGGAATACTTCAGCAATGATTGGCAAGATTATGGATTGGCATACGATCAACTCTATAAGGATTTGCAGGAGGATCTAAAAGAATTCATTGATCCGGGTTAGATAGCAAGATAGAAGAAAGAATAACCCCTGGAATGATCCAGGGGTGTTTGTTTTTAGGGAGCGCTCCAAATAGGAGTTGGTCCTATACCTCGTTCAGGCTCAAGGTAGGGTGTTATGCGTTCGTCAGATCTTTGATAACCAGGATAATTAATCCAATGCCCCCCCGCCTTAATACTTTCTTTCAACCAGAATTTGCGCATTTCGCAAAGTATTTCATTCATTTGGGACATTGGCATTTCATCAATACTGATTGTATGGAACGGGCGACATGGTGAACAAGCGCCTAGGTTAATATCACTTACATTAACAGCTTTGCAAATTATTTTCGCATATCTGCTATACCCAAAAGGTTTCCATTTTCGGTTCCTGATTTTCCCGTTTCTAAGCTTCACACGCACGATTAATGGGATCCATTCAGGCTTGTTTGCTTTCTTTTGCTGCCGCTTGTTCATCGTTTACTCCTTTTATGTAAAATATCCTTGGGCTTATGAGCCGGTCAATGGTATCAGCAACGGGTTTCAGGTTCCGTACATACAATTGTGTGTAGATATCCTGAATCCCCTGATCAAACTCTGCATTAACTACCTGGTGTTTCCAGGACATAAATTCCGCAACCAATACATCAGGCAACCCGGATACGCGCAGCATGGTGTTGAGGGAATGCCGCAGCATATGCGGGGTGAGGGCCTTCCAGCCATCGGGCATCATGATACCATCAAGATTGGATACATGGGCACCAACCAGCCGCATCAGGGAAGCCAATTCCTTGAAGTTGACTCCTATGCTGCCATCCTCATTGAAGAGCTCTTGCAGAGCCGATTTTGCAACCTGTGGAATGGCTAGCGTTCTCTCTTTGTTCCACTTGGGAGGGCCTATGATCTTCATTCCGTCATCCTTCCAGGCGCGATTGACCACCAGGGCATCCCCGCAGATCTGAGACGGGGTGAGGGCCAACAGCTCCGATCTACGCAACCCACAAGCTGCCAGGATGATGAACAGGTTTCTAGCTTTCTCGTTCGGGAACACTTCCCGATGGTTCAAAGCCTTTCGTATATCCTCAGAAGGAAGAGCATACATTTTTCTGACAGGGGTGGTGGTTATATCAGACAGCCCGAACCCTGGATTGCTTTGCAAATAGCCATCGTCTGCCGCCTGGGATATGGCAACCTTGAGAGTTTTGTATGCATGCCGTGCCTTCATGGTTTTTCCGAATGATTTAACCAGGGTGTGTGCAGCGTCCTTCAGCATTCTCCTGTTGACCGCATACAGGGGACAATCAAGCAGGGATGAATCCAGGGTCTTCAGCAATGTATTGGCATCGGTGGCAACGTTGGCAGCATACCTGGGACCATAGTTGCCTTCAGTGATCGAGGCATCCCGCCTACGGGGATTTGTTGCAGGATCCGTATAAAGATTAAGGATCAGCCTGAGAGACATTTCATCATCAATACCAGCTTGCAGCCGATCTACATAAGCCCTGACAAATTTTTGGGCATCAGATTTCTTGATGCACCCCGTACTCTTCTGGACTCTGAAATTATTTTTGTTGGTATACCGAAAATAGTACACCTTCCCGCGTAAATAGACACTTGGATATAAAGTAGTCATAAACAGTCCCCTTTGGTGCTTGGCACCAGCCTTGGCACCAGGTGGTGCCAATATTCAGTTTTAGGCAGGGGTAATGCGATACATAACTCTTATTGTGGGATAGAGTTTGTTTTAGAGCGCCCAGCGGGAATCGAACCCGCATCTTCAGCTTGGAAG
>SAAM01000811.1 GCA_009929415.1 Clostridia bacterium
GCGAAGAAGAACTCCTGCTTCTCATCATGGTCGACCAAGCTTGCGTTGACCTCGGCAACCGAGCCGGGATACGAGAGAATCGATAGGGACACATCCTCGACCTCACTGTTTGTATGGTTGACATTGCTCATCACCGACACGACAGAGTCAGGGACTCCGATGAGCCATTGCAAAATATCAATCTGATGCACTGCATGGTTGAGGGTGCACCCGCCTCCCTCTTTCTCATAGGTTCCACGCCACCAGAGGTCGTAATAGTTCGACCCCCTCCACCACATCGAATTCACTCGTGCAAAGAGCACCCTCCCGAGTACCCCATCATCCAGAAGCTGCTTGACCCGCATGGGTGCGGTTCGGAAACGGTTCTGGGAGATGACGGAGAGGACCTTGCCGCTCTTTTGTTGGGCTGCAATCATCCGGTCGCACTCATCCAGCGACGGTGCCATCGGCTTTTCAACAATGACATGCTTGCCTGCAGAGAGAAAATCGACAGCTGCCTGACAATGCAGGGAAGGCGGCAGGCAAAGGGAAACAAGATCGATGTCATCCCTGTCCAACAGTCTGTGGTAATCCTCCACGACCGAAGCCTGTGCGAGCTCAAACTTCTCTTTGAGTTTGCATGCCTTTTCTGGATAGATATCACAGAGCACCCGTATCTCACACAAGTCTTGGGCATACAGATACCCTTTGATATGGGCAGGTGCAATATTCCCTGTTCCAATAATGGCAACGCCAAGTTTTTTCATGGTCTTCCCCTTTTCTTTATTTCAGCATACTGGTGTATGCCGATATCACAATGTGAGTTCTTTTACAGAACTTGGACATCCTTTCGATTTTCTTCTTCATATTCGCTTCGATAGACGAACGGAAGCCTCACTTCCACTGTAAAGCCCTCCTGTTCAGCAACCAAGTAAAGACCGTACCCCTCTCCATACGCGTAGAGGATTCTCTGGTGGATATTCAAAAGCCCGATGTGTTTACCTCGTACATGCAAGGCCTGCTCAGAGAACGA
>SAAM01000812.1 GCA_009929415.1 Clostridia bacterium
GGAAGAGCAAATATGGTGGTATGGATGTCAGCGAAGCCAAACGGCTGAAACAGCTTGAGGAAGAAAATCGGCGGCTAAAAGAAATGGTAGCGGATTTATCTTTGGATAATAAAATATTAAAGGACGTGCTCTCAAAAAACGCCTGAAGCCTGCCGCGAAACGGAAGCTCGCCTCTGAAATACAGGAAGCATATTCAATAAGCGAACGCCGAGCGTGCAGGCTCATGGGAATCAGCCAAAACAGCAAACGGTATCAGCCGACGGATAAAAGTGCAGATGAGTTAATCTCAGAGCGGCTGCTCAGTTTATCTGCTCGCTGGAAGCGGTTCGGATATCGACGACTGCACGTCATGCTCCGGCGGGAAGGTATCTATATCAATCACAAGAAAACATATCGGTTATATAAAAAAGCCGGGTTAACGCTCCAGAACCGGAGCAAAAAGAAAAAATACGAGAAGCGGGGCATGCCAGAACGCGCTATTACAGAAATCAATGCCCGTTGGTCAATGGATTTTGTTAGCGACAAGACAAGGTATGGTTCAAATATTCGGATTCTGACCGTCATTGATGAAGTGACAAGGGAATGTTTGGCTCTTGAGGTTGACAGTTCTATCACCGGTCGGAGGGTATCTGCTGTTTTGAACCGAATTGCCCTGTTCCGTGGCCTGCCGAAAGAAATATTGACCGATAATGGTTCTGAATTTACCAGTAATATTATGAATGCTTGGTCTTACGATCACCAAGTAGAACATATCTTCACAGATCCAGGCAAACCGATGCAAAATGGATACATCGAAAGCTTCAACGGAAAACTCCGCTTGGAGTGTCTGAATCAGCATTGGTTTCACAGCTTGTCCGAAGCAAAAGAAATCATTGAGAATTGGCGGCAGGAATATAACAAACTCAGGCCACACTCTTCGCTCGACAATCTGACGCCAGAAGAATTTGCACTGAAACTTTTGAGCAATTACTGACATTTCCTGTGCGCGAAAACAGGGGGCAGGTCATT
>SAAM01000136.1 GCA_009929415.1 Clostridia bacterium
TCTTAAGCACTGGTGACACTTTTTTGTATATCAGTATGGTAACTATGCTCACTACTATACCCTTGAATATGTTGAATGGAACTATTCCATAAAGTACAAGCGATGGAAGGTCATGAATAAGAGGTGTTATAGCGCTTCCCATTGCTATTATAGCCTCTACCGGCATTATCTTTGAATAGAAAGGAAGAAGCACGAAAAGATTGAAGAATCCTCCTGCTACCGTCATTGCTGCAGTTCCTGCGAGGCATCCTATTATGGCGCCTTTCTTGTTGTGATGAAGCTTGTAGAAATAGCTTGCTGCAAATACATACGAAGCTCCTACTATGAAGTTTCCAAGCTCCCCAACGCCTCCTGTAGACGTCTTTGTGATGAAGTGTATCAGATTCTTTATAAGCTGTATAAGGACTCCGGCTATCGGAGATATTGCAAATCCGCCTATCAGTGCAGGTATGTCTGAAAAGTCAAGCTTAAGGAATGCGGGAAATATCGGAATAGGGAATTCCAGGAACATTATGATGTATGCGATCGCAGAAAGCATACCTATCTTTACTACTGATTTCGTTTCCATTCTGCCACCTTTTTTTAATTCAATTCTGTTTTCCATTTTTATTCTCTCCTTAATTATTAAAATTTATATTATATTTTAATAATGTCCGAGGGTATGATATTTGAGCAAAAAAAACCCAGGTGGAATCACCTGGGGCTAATTGTCTTTATCAGTCATTAACATCAATATATTCATATAATGAATAAATCGATATCACAGCACTGCTAACAATCTTCTCTCATCCAGACTTTACTGTCGGTACTTGAATTTCACAAGTTCAGCCATTTACGGCTCGCGGACTTTACCGCCGGTAGGGAATCTCACCCTGCCCCGAAGACATATTACAACTTAATTATATTACATGTATTAATATTTGTAAATACCCTAATTATCATTCATTTCTGAGACTCTCAAGCGCGCTCAGGTTCATGGCTCTCTTTGCAGGAAGATATCCCGCAAGGACTCCTATTCCTGTAGAGAATGCCAGAGTGGAAAGCGCAAGCCAGACAGGTATTATTGATATTGATGATCCTCCCATTCCCATGGATGCTCCAAATGCAGCTCCGAGGAATGTGTTGAGTATATAGGAGAGGCCATAGCTCAGAATCAGGCCTATTATGCCTCCGAGAAATCCTATGAAGGCTGCCTCGAACAGGAACAGATACTTGATGTCTCTTATATTTGCGCCTATTACCTTCATTATCCCTATTTCCTTCGTTCTCTCATATATAGACATTATCATCGTGTTAGATATTCCAAGTGCCGCAACAAGCATGGATACTGCTCCTATCCCTCCAAGGACCGCCTGTATCATTCCGGAGGTCTTTTTCATCTCATCGAGCATGTCGTTGAGGCTGAAGCTCTGGAGTCCCATGTCCTTGATGCTCGTGGAGATCGATTTTACCATGTCTATGTCTTCCACATATACCTTGGCATTCGTGTACTCCTTTTTCTTGCTCTGATAGTTCCCCTGAGCCTTTGCAGTCTCCTCATTTATCTTTTTCACGGTCTCTATGTTCATATATGCGGTATAGCTGGTATCATCGTTCTCGTTTTCCAGTATCCCTATTCCCTGAGCGTCATAGATGATGTAGTCGACCTTTTCTCCGCCCGAGTTGTCGCTCTTGTATCTTTCTCCATAGTTCTGGTCAGCCGTAAGCTTGAGCCTGTTTGAGATGACGTCCACTGGCGGCTCTCCGGATTCGCTGTATCCTCCGGTGCTTGAATATGGATTGTAGAACCACATTGGCACGTTTCTTCCAAACAGTATCGCATATTTGTCATTTCCAGCCAGGTTTCTTCCTTCCCTGAGTTCATATCCGAATTTCTCGAACACTTCAGGATCTACGCCTGTTATGCTTACTCCGGCAACATATTTTCCTATTCCTATCTTCATATAAGCTGTCTCTATGGGCGTTATCGCCGTAACTCCATCAAGCTTTGCTATATCTGCTATGGCCTTGTCATCGAGCTTTGCCTGCTTCTGCTGTCCGCTCGAGTCCATCACCATTCCCCCGCCTGAATATATGTCTATCGTATGGAGGTTCCCAAAGCTCTTTATCTGCTCTTCAAAGCTCGAGCTGAGACCTATTCCAAGCGATACCATAACCGTAATGGCGCAGGTTCCGATAATTACTCCCATTATTGCCAGGATGCTCCTGGTCTTTCTTCTGAGAAGGTTCTTTATCCCCATCGTCATAAGGTCTGCGAAATTCATATCATCACCGCCTTATATTTCTATGTCGAGGCTGTCATCCATCTTTTTCTTCCTGCGTTTCTTGAAGATAACAAATGCTGCTATTGCTGCAACAACTGCTGCTCCGATTATATATTTGGTATATGGGCTGCCTGCTCCCTCCGCAGGCATCTCTCCGCCATCAGGAACTTCAACAGCCGGCATTTCCTGAGCAGTGAAGCTGAAAGGTTTTTCTATGCGGGTTTCTTCTCCTGCTGCGTTTTCAAATGTAAATACGACATTTCCCTCTACCGGTCCTGCCTGAACTGGTATTATACTCAGGTCATAGTATTCATTCTTTCCAGCCTCAAAATTTCCCACAAATGTTGCCGGTGACTGAGAAAACTCTATGTTGCTTCCTTCGGCTGTAACTCTGAGGTTTGAAAGCGCTGTTTTTCCCATATTGTAGTACTGAACTGTGACTGAGCTCTGCTGGCCTGCATACAGCTCTGTCGGCGGTACTATGTCATCTATAACGAGCCTGAGGTCCTGTACCAGAGGTATGGATATATTGTCCTTTGCACTTATCTGATTTCCGTCCTTGTCCTCATATGTCATGTCCACCGATATGGAGACTGTCTTCTGAGGCGAATCCGGCTTGCTTGTAAGAGTTATGGTCTGTGTAGAGGTTCCTCCTGGAGCTATGGAATCTATATAGAACGAGTTGCTTGAATTCACAGGTATGAATATGCCTTCCTCTGCGCTGAGAGAAACCTTTATGTTTCTTATGCTCTGGCTGGAGTTGGTATTCCTTAGAGTTATTCCGAGATTAAACGGATGGTTTGCCTCAACAGCTCTTCCGCCGTAATCATAGTTTGTTATCATAAGCTGAGGCACGGTTTTGGTGCTTGTGTCCCCCTTGACGTATATCCCTGTATACTGGCTTATGGCCTTTGGTTCTTTGTCTGAGGTCTCAACAGTTATCTTTATTGGGTAGTTCTTTGCCTCCGTGTTTGACGCAGAGAACATCGTCACGCTGTAGCTCTTTGATTCTCCCGGAGCAAAATCTGATACGAATATGTTCTTCGTCTTGTTCACTACAGGAGCTGTAGGCTCTACTGTTACCTTGATGTTCTTGAGCTCGCCTGCGCCCGTGTTTGATACTCGAAACTCTACCTTGAAGTCTTTTCCCGGTGCAATCTCCTGAGGGCATTTCACGTTTCCTATCTCCAGGCTGTCTGCATCCGATGGGCCGCCTATTACCGTTATATATTCTGTCTTTGTGAATACCGCTTCTTTGCCGTTCGGGTCATTTCCTTTTACTGTAAATGTGAATGGAATGTTTCCTCCGCTATGGCTGTCTTCTATATATATAGGAAATACCGCTGTCTTTTCTGAATTGCTCATTGATATGGATCCAAGCCTCAGCTCTGTTGGAGAATCCTTCAGGCTCATGCCTTCGCCCAGAGCTCCTATGGATGCAGTAACATCAAGAAGCGGAGAATTTCCTCTGTTTGTGATTACAAGGCTTATTTCGTTTGTCTTCCCGCTCACGAGCGCTCCACCTGAAGGCTTTACTGTCAGCGCCATCTGAGGATTGTAATTTATGTCCGGATCCGGATCTATGTTTTCATTTATGGTTGCCAGGTATATGCTGGCCTCTGTTTTGCCTATTTCTCCGCTCGCATCCGTAACCGTAACCGGCATCATGTATACCTTCTCGAGCTTGAGTCCAGTTACATTGATCACCCACTGTGCGGTTTTTTTGACTCCCGGCTCTATGTCTCCCACTGTAACTTCTTCGTCGCTGTAGGGCGAATATGTAAGCTCCCCTACTCCGATTTTTGCCTTTACTCCTCTGAGTGTCTCACTTGTGGTGTTTTTTATCTCTACTATGACTGTGGCTTTTGTGTCACCCTCCGAGGCAACCGAGCCCTTTGTCTGTTTTACGCTTACCTTCGTGTCTGCATATGCGACCGTACTTATTCCTGTCGTCATAGCTATCACGAGCGTAAGTATCATGGATAATATTCTTTTTTTCATGACGCTTCCTTTCAAATAGTTTTACAGTATTTTTTCTGATTCTCAGTTTTCAAGTTTCTTGATGTCTCCAAGGACTTCATCTGTCTGAGGTATCCTTATGTTTTTATTTTCTTCCACGCTCAGGATATTTCCATCCTGTATTGTGACTATGCGGTCCGCATACTCTGCTATGGTCTGATCATGGCTTACTATTATAAGAGTCTGATCATTCGCCCTTACCTTGTCCAGCATTATCTTCATTATTATCTCAGTCGTCCTGGTATCGAGGTTTCCAGTAGGCTCATCTGCAAATATTATCTTGGGCTCAACTACGAGCGCCCTTGCGATTCCTACCCTCTGCTGCTGTCCTCCACTCATCTGGCTTGGCTTTCTTTCTTCATAACCTTTCAGCCCTACCTCCTGAATCGCCCTTAGCGATCTCCTTATTCTTTCCTTCTTGTCCATTCCTCTCAGTATCAGAGGATAAGATACATTTTCAAGCGTTGTCAGCATTGGCAGCAGATTGTATGCCTGAAATATGAAGCCTATGTTCTTCTGCCTGAACATGGTCACCTGCTCCTCATTGAGCCTGTGAAGAGGCACGCCTCCAATAAGTATCTCCCCTTTTGTGGGCTTTTCGAGTCCTGCCACCATGTTCAGAAACGTAGATTTCCCGGATCCTGATTTTCCGAGAAAGCATACTACTTCTCCTTTAAATATATCAAGGCTTATGTCATCAAGAGCAACAACTCTCTCGTCTCCCATCCTATATACTTTTCTTACATGCTTTACTTCTATAAGCGGTTTATCTATGCCGATCCCCTCCTTCCGGTGATGAAGCAATCTATAGGAATATACAGAAATAATTATACAGCATATATATTATTATTTATTTACAAAAATATTAAGTTTGTCAGATATTTATCCATTATGAGATCTCATAACCATAAAGCTATGACTGTGGCAAATTTAAGGCATTTTTATTTAAAATACGACTGACATACTTATTTTATGGGTAATATATAGATAAGGAAAACTCATGGTCAGTATTTTTTCTGAATCGAGGTGATTTATATGCAAATTACAGATAAAACTATCCA
>SAAM01000813.1 GCA_009929415.1 Clostridia bacterium
GCACACGAAATGGCCTTCGGTTACTTTCACGGCATACCTGAATATATAATCTACGACCAAGATGCCGTGTTCCTCTATGACGAGAACATAGGAGACTACCGGATGCCGGAAGTGTTCGGCAGCTATGTCAAGAGCCGCCCGTTCAAAGCAATCTTCTGCCGCCCCGCAGACCCTGAAAGCAAGGGCAAGGTGGAGAATGTTGTAAAGTATGTGAAACACAACTTTCTTTTGAATAGGCCATACAGTTCGCTGGACAACCTCCAGAATGAAGGAGAGGCTTGGCTCAGCAGGACCGGGAATGCCATGGTCCACGGAACGACATGCAAAGTGCCATACAACGAGTGGTGCAAGGAATGCAGGGAACTGATTCCATACACACCAGTAGCCTCGCTCCAGATAGCCGAAGGCCACAAGGTGCTAAAGACGAACAGCATCAGGTACAGAGGAAACACCTATTCCCTTCCAATAGGGACCTATAATGGAGAGAACACAAGGGCGTATCTGAAAGAGGAGGCTGGGAATCTGATAATCAATGACGTTGAAGGAAAACTTATTGCCAGGCATCTCATACCGGCAGGAAGTGGTCATACTATAATAAACAACAACCATCAGCGGGACCGTTCAGTAAGCATCGGCTCATACGGGCAGCAAATTATGGAGCTGTTCAAGGACAAGACTGGAGCAGCATCATTCGTGTCAGAACTCAAGATCCGGTATCCAAGATACATGAGGGACCAACTGGCGACACTGCAAAGCTGCATCATCAAATACGGACAGACAGCCGCAGATGGCGCATTGGATACGTGTCTAAGAAACAAGCTATACAGTGCCACCAATTTCAAATCCATAATCTCAGTCAACCCTTCCGTAAAAAGGGATGAGAAACCTTCAATAAAGCCCCTTGGTGACGAAAAGGCACGCCTAATGGTGAACTTCGACCCATACAAATCATCCATCGACATATATGAAAACATCTTTGGAGTCAAGTAGCATGGAACAGGAAGATAA
>SAAM01000814.1 GCA_009929415.1 Clostridia bacterium
TAATAAGCGGGTCTATGTTTCACCGGACCCGCTTCAGTTTTTGTACGATTACGAAAATAGCCGTGACAGGGAAGTAGTCGGATTGATCGCATCTTCGCTTGCATACGGAAGGGTCGCACAGATACTAAAAAGTGTGGGCAGGGTGCTTGATTGCCTTGGTGACTCACCTGCTGAATTCCTTAAAAAAGCGGAGAGGAAAGAACTGGAAGAGAAGCTGGAAGGCTTTGTCCACCGTTTTACAGACTCTTCAGACATGGTCGATTTTCTTTGCTGCATAGGCAAGGTCTTGAATACCTATGGCTCGGTCGAAAACCTTTTTCTGTCTTATTATAATGGCGAGACCTGGCAGGCAATGCAGGGTTTTACCAGGAGCTTTCTGGATTGCGGAGGCAGAGGTGCCACTTTTTTGATGCCGGACCCTGCCAAGGGCAGCGCCTGTAAGAGACTGGCCCTCTATCTGAGATGGATGGTCCGTTCAGACGATGTCGATCCCGGAGGCTGGGATAAAATTGATCCCGGTGCGTTGCTGATACCTCTTGATACGCACATGTTCAACATTTGTACCACATTGGGTATTTGCACCAGAAAAAACGCTGACGGCCGCGCTGCGATAGAGATCACGGAAGCATTCAAAAGAGTATGTCCTGAAGATCCCGTCCGTTATGATTTTGCCCTTACAAGATTTGGGATCAGAAGCGACATGAAGTTAGAGGAACTGTTTATCAACTGGAACAGCATCAGATAGCCCTGTCCGGGATCTTTGTACTCACCCGAGCTTTTATTCCCTTCCACATATGTTGATGCTTTCCTTAATGGTGGTAAAATCTGTTAAGCCACGATAGGAGGTATATCAGATGTCAAATGATCATGTTTTTAACGAACTTCTCGCCAAAATCTACAGCTTCATAGATGAACAAAAGGAATATGCTTTTTCTGTAAGCGATGACATTGCAGCACACCCTGAACTCAGCGGAGAAGAGTTCAGAACTGCCGGCATATTCTCCGGT
>SAAM01000815.1 GCA_009929415.1 Clostridia bacterium
GAGCGCCGATAAAGGCAAAGAGATGACTGGGAATTCAGCAGACATTAATCTTAGTGAAGCAGACAGGCTAACTCGTAATCAAAAGCGAGAGCAGGAAACTATGGATGAACTGAACAAAGCTCTTGCAGAGGCCCGACTTAAAGGACAAAAAGGATTGCAGAATCCACCAACCTCTGACAATGGAAAGGTTGATGGTGATACGATGGAACCAGGCACCCAGTTAAAGGGTAAGGTTGAGATAAATGAGAAAAAGGTGTCAGCTCTTGAAGATGAATCCAAAGCCAACGATGTGGTTAAACATACCAAAACATCTTCTGAGTATTTCAATACCTTATCTGAAAATGAACCAGAACCACATTTGATTAAAGCCATCATTGATGAGAACATCAAGGCTGTAGATGGTTCAAGAGTACGACTTCGACTTTTGGACGATGTAGAAATCAACGACATAGTGGTACACAAAGGCTCGTATATCTACGCTATCATGAGTGGATTCGGCTCTCAACGAGTGAAAGGCTCTATCAATAGTCTGCTAGTTGGAGACGAACTGGTGAAAGTCAACTTGTCTATCTATGACACAGATGGTCTTGAAGGACTTTATGTACCAAGCAGTCAGTTCAGAGAAACATCCAAAGATGTGGCATCGAGTGCCATGACTGGCAATGTTTCCATGAACAACAATACTGGAAACAGCTTCACCCAATGGGGCATGCAAGCCGTGCAGAATGCCTATACAAGAACAAGCAATGCTATCAGCAAAGCAGTCAAGAGAAACAGTGTAAAACTCAAATATGGCTCATTTGTCTATCTGGTCAATGGTCGTGAAAAGAAAAGCAATAATCAGAAATAAGCCGATAATATGAATATAAGAAAGATGTTCGCCACTATTGCTGTCGGTGTAATGACAGCAGGAAATGCCTTTGCACAGCAAACTTATGAGGATATGGAATGCCTCACTGTCAATGAACAGGTAACAACAGTTATCACAGCCACAGAGCCAATTCGA
>SAAM01000816.1 GCA_009929415.1 Clostridia bacterium
AAAGCTTCCGGAGGGAAACTGGGAAGTAGGAGTACACATTGCAGATGTCACACATTATGTAAGACCCGGATCTCTTGTTGACAAAGAGGCTCTCGAGAGAGCAACATCTGTTTACCTTGTGGACAGAACAGTTCCAATGTTACCAGAAAAGCTTTCTAACAAACTTTGCTCACTAAGGCCTAACGAAGAGAAACTTTGCTTCTCTGCAGTTTTTGAAATAACAGAAAAAGGGAAAATTGCCAACAGGTGGTTTGGAAGAACCATTATTGAATCCGATTACAGATTCAGCTACGAAGAGGCTCAGCAAATTATTGAGACAAAGACAGGACCTTTGAAAGATGAGATGCTTAAACTGCACTCTCTTGCATATCTCCTGAGAGAGGAGAGATTCCGCTCCGGAGCAATAAGCTTTGAAAGACCGGAGATGAAAGTTGAAGTTGACAGTAATGGAAAGCCTGTTAGAGTGTACCAGAAGATATCAATGGACTCAAACTGGCTTATTGAAGAGTTTATGCTTCTTGCGAACAGAGAGGTTGCATACTTTATTGGGGCAAAAGGGAAACAGGCAAAGACTTTTGTCTACAGAATCCACGAAGAGCCTAATATGGAGAAAGTAACGCTTTTTCGTACATTCGTGAAACATTTTGGTTACGAGATGAGCCCAACCAAAAATGCCCGAGAATTATCTTCCGAACTTAATAAGTTGCTAACCTCTGTCAAGGACAAACCTGAAGCCGGAGCTATTGAGATTATGGCATTACGCTCTATGGCCAGGGCAAGATATTCAACTGATAATATGGGTCATTACGGTCTTGCTTTTGACTATTATACACACTTCACATCTCCTATCAGAAGATATCCTGACATGATGGTTCACAGACTCCTTGCACTATACCTGGATAAAGGGAAATCTCAGGATAAACAATATTTTGAAGAGCGCTGCAAATACTCAAGCGAAAGAGAACAACTTGCAACAGACGCAGAGAGAGCCAGCATAAAATATAAG
>SAAM01000817.1 GCA_009929415.1 Clostridia bacterium
TCGTTGCACACCCCAGGGCTACCAGTGGCTTGATAGGATTTTCTTTTGCAGCAAGCGTTCCTTTTTTAATGTTCCTTACTATTTCACTGCATTCCTGCTCATCTGTAAATGGCATAAGCACTACTATCTCATCTCCGCCAATCCTGCAGGCATGATGTTCAGGCCATATATTCTCTTTTATTATTTCAGATACTGAAATGAGCATCTGGTCTCCGGTTTCATGTCCAAAAGTATCATTTGTTATTTTGAGTCCATTCAAGTCCGCTACAATAATCGAGCATGGCAAATGATTCTCTGCTTCAAGCTGCTTCAGAATTTCAGCCATATACACTCTGTTATACAGTCCAGTAAGTTCATCGTGATATGTCTTGTACATCAGTTCCTTTGTGGATTCTTCAAGTGCACGCGTTTTTTCCTCTACAGCTTTTTTCAGGCTTGAGTTCCACACCAGAATAATTATAATAGTAAGTATAAGAAGTCCGATAAAGCCCAGTACCGCTATCCAAAAATATACATTCTGAAATATGTTCTCCCTCTGTATCGGCATCCATTTCTGCTCGATGACCTTTCTTTCATGATCTGTAATCTGAGCCAGACCTTTGTTAAGTATACGGCTCAAAAGAGGCCAGTCGCTTCTTGTCGCTATGGACAGATTGGAATCATACGGAGTCTCAACATTGACTATAAGGTTTGAAATATTATCTTTTTCAATAGTGGCTGATGCACTCATTATCTCGATTATCATAGCATCCGCTTCACCAAAGGATACCATCCTCATGCCATCTGCAGGAGATTTTACTGTCCTGTATTCCAGCTTTGGAAACTTCTCATTAAGAATCTCTATGATGTCATAGCCTTCTATCACTAATATATCCATGCTGGTATTTGCCAGCTTTTCGAATGTCAGATTCTCAGAAAAGTTTTTTCGTGTAATTATTACATTAGGGTTTTCTATGTATGGAATCGTAAAATCCAGGTATTCACTTCTCTCCGGAGTTTTGGTG
>SAAM01000137.1 GCA_009929415.1 Clostridia bacterium
CAAAGGGTGATGCCATAGACTCAAACGGAACCATCCACATCACAGGCGGAACTGTAACTGCGATAGGAGCAGACATGCCCGAAGCCTCGATAGACTGTGACGGAAACAACCTCATAATAACAGGAGGAACGATAATCGGAGCCGCAGGAAGCACCAGCATGCCCACATCCGAATCCTCAACCCAGCCCTCAGTAATCCTGGCAGGAGCCGCCAAGGGCGAGAACATATCGATAAGCGATGAATCAGGAGAGCTGATGACATTCACAGCTGATAAAAGCTTTTCCACCCTCATTTTCAGCTCGCCTGAGATATCACAGGGAGAGAAGCTCACTGTAACGGTAGCAGGCAAAGAAAGAGAAACCGTGACAGTTTCAGCGATGGTCACAAACCAGGGCGGCAGCGCAGGCATGGGAGGCAAAGGCGGCTTTGGCGGAGCAGGTGGAAAAGGCACAAGGCCGGAAGGAGACAGGCCGCTTCTTCCAGATGGAACCCAGCCGCCATCACCTGATGGAGCAGAGCCAGCAGGAGATCCTCCAGCAGGAGCGCCGGCTGAAGGAGCACCCGCGCAGACAGCTCCAGATGCGCAATAAATGAGTGACAAATTTCGTTTGACATGTGCTATAATGGGTATAAGTCACTAAGACTCTTAAATAAGCATATAAAGTAAAAGAGAGGGGAAAACACATGTTAAACGAAAAAGTATCAACACTACTCAACGAACAGATCAATCATGAGCTTTACTCAGCATATCTTTACCTTGATATCTCAAATTACTACAAGGACAACGGCCTCGACGGCTTTGCGAACTGGTACAAGATCCAGGCGCAGGAAGAAAGAGACCATGCAATGCTTTTCATGGAATATCTTCAGAACAACGGATACAGAGTCACGCTTGATGCGATAGCAAAGCCTGACAAGGAATTCGAGGGCTTCAAGATGCCACTCGAGGCAGGGCTCGAGCACGAGATAATCGTTACGAACCTCATAAATGCGATATACAGCCAGGCTGCGGAAGTTAAGGACTACAGGACTATCCAGTTCCTTGACTGGTTCGTAAAAGAGCAGGGCGAAGAAGAAGCCAATGCAGAAGCTCTCATCAGAAAGATGGAGCTGTTTGGAGCAGACCCAAGAGGGCTTTACCTTCTTGACACAGAGCTTGGAGCAAGAATATATGCACCGCCATCACTTGTTCTGTAAGAATCAGGCTGCGTCATGCAGATAAACTACCCTGACGAGCAAATCTCTTCGGGGATTTTTTTCCACAAATACGATATGCAGATATTACGAGGAGCAACCATGAAAAGAAAGACAGTGATCATAATAGCAGGACTGGCACTAGCAGTGTCAGCCGCAGCATATATGGCAACGAGGCCTGAAAAAGCAGCCTGGACGACTCCTGTAAGGCAGGATTATGTGCAGAGCGTGCTCGCGAGCGGAGAGATAGCCGCAGACGAATCCCTCACGGTGATTTCCGAGGCCGCCGGAAAGCTTACGAAGGTAGGCTTTGAAGAAGGCGGCCAGATTGAAGCATCCAATATAATGGCAGAGCTCGACTCACAGGAGCTGAAAAACAGCATAAACGAAAAGACAGCGGCCCTTTCCGCGGCCCAGAGCAACTATAACGCAGTGGTAACAACAAACTATCAGGTAGCCGTGCAGGAAGTAAACAAGCTCAAAAAAGAGCTCGAGATCCAGAAGCGGGACTACGAAAAAAACCTTGCCCTTTTCCAGGCCGGAGCCATATCGGATTCCGAGCTGCAGAAGCTCAAGGATGCCATATCCAAGCTTGAGACTGATCTCAAGGCCTCAGAGATAAGGATGAAATCATATGCACCGGGTGGAAGCGAGGCTGCAAAACAGGGCGCGCTAGTAGCTCAGGCCCGCACAAATCTAGAATCCAGCCGCAGCGATGCGAGCAAATACAGCATAAAAGCACCTTTTTCAGGGGTAGTTGTCCAGAAATTCGTAAGCGAGGGACAGATAATCCAGAGCGGCGCAGCTATAGCAGAAATAGCAAAATCAGGAAAGAAATATGCAGAGATAAAGATAGATGAAAAAAATGCGGTATACGTAAAGCAGGGTCAGCCGGCATATGTTTATCCTTCCTCAAACCCTGACAGAAAGATAAAATCACAGGTAAGCTGGATATCTCCGGTAGTAGACAGAGCATCCGGCACCATACTCGTGAAGATAGAGATCCCCGAGTCCGCAGCATCTGACTTCCTGCTCTCCATGACCGTGACCGCAGAGCTCGTCACCGCTGAGTTCCCTCAGGCGCTCGTAGTCGATGCGACATACATGGCAAGAGATGCAGACTTAGGCCATGTGTTCGTGCTGGATAACGGCAGGGCGAAGCAGGTATATGTAAAAGTGACAGGCGAGGGCGCATTCGTGATGATAGAGCCAGTGAGCGGCCTTCAGGCAGCTGCAGGCGAAAGTCAGCCAGAGACTGAAGCTCCAGTCCTTTCAGAGGAAAGCATACTTCTCTATCCTGAAAAACTGAGCGACGGCGACAGAGTAGAAAAGCAGGAAAACGGAGGAAACTGATATGCCATATGAATGGAAGATCGCAATAAGATTCCTCACCGACGGCAAGGCACAGACCTTCTTCATACTCCTTGGGATAGCAGTGGGGGTAGCAGTCCAGATATTTCTAAACTCCATAATAACCGGAGTACAGGAAAACCTCCTGGACAACACCATAGGCACCAGCTCCCACATAACCATAGCGAGTAGCGATGCCGATTCCAAAAACCGCATAGACCAGTATGAAAAAGTGCTCGAGAGGCTTGACATAGACAAGGACATAATCAAGGCGTCCCCTTCAGTCGATGGCAATGCCTTCCTGAAAAAGGCCGACAATGACACCTCGCTCATCGTAAAGGGAATCGAGCTTGAGAGAGCCGACAGCATATATAACATAAAGGACAGGATGGTATCAGGAGCAGCCCAGATAGGCGCCAACCAGATTCTCATAGGAAAAGACCTTGCAGAGGAATATGAACTGGAAGCCGGCGGAGCGGTAAATCTCACCATGCCCGACGGTTCCATCCAGAGCTTCATAGTCGCAGGGATATTCGACCTCGAATCCGCAAACATAAATGGAAGCTGGGTCTTCATGGACATAATGAGAGCCCAGAAGCTCTACGGCCTCAGCGGATACGCGAGCAGGATAGAGATGCAGGTGAGAGAGCCGTTTGAAGCAGACCTCAAGTCCGCAAAGCTCGCAGGCTCATTCCCGGGCCTGAGCGTCGAAAACTGGAAGCAGCAGAACGCGCAGCTCCTTTCCGCACTGAGCAGCCAGTCGAGCTCGTCCTACACCATACAGGTGTTCGTGCTTATTGCCATAGCGCTGGGGATATCCAGCGTGCTCGCAGTCTCCGTAGTGCAGAAATCAAAGCAGATAGGCATACTCAAGGCCATGGGAGTCACAGGCAGATCAGCCAGCAGGATATTCATAATCCAGGGAACCCTGCTCGGCTTTGCAGGAGCAGTAGCGGGCATAGGGCTTGGAGCCCTTCTTCTTGAGTTATTCAGGATTGGCACCGCATCGAGCGGAGGCCTTGGATTCTCGCTCGACATAAAGAGAGAAAACATCATCATAGTCCTTGCAGTAGCTACATTCGCAGGAATGGCAGCCGCCTTCGTTCCAGCAAGGAATTCAGAAAAGCTCAACCCGATGGAGGTAATTCGTAATGGTTGATAAAAATAAGGTGAAAAACAGCAGCAGCGAGGCGCAAAACGGCAGCAGAGAGATAAAAAATGGCAGCAGCGCCTCCCCGCTTTTTGAGATAAAAAAGATCACCAAGGTCTACGGCGAAAAAGTCAAGACCCAGGTGCTCCATGGAGTGGATCTCATTCTTGAAAAAAAGGAGTTCGTCAGCATAATAGGACCCTCCGGATGCGGCAAGACCACGCTCCTCAACATACTGGGCACCCTCGACGGCGCCACCTCGGGAGAGATTATATTCCAGGGAAGAAACCTTACTTCGATGAATCCTGACGAGCTCGCAGACTTCAGAAACAGGAACCTCGGATTCATATTCCAGTTCCATCACCTTCTTCCGGAGTTCACCGCGCTTGAGAACGTCCTCATCCCAACCTGGATAATGGACAGGAGATCCGGCATGAAGCACCGTGAGAGAGCGGAGTACCTGCTCGAGACAGTAGGCCTCAAGGAACAGATCAACAAGAAATCCACAGACCTTTCGGGAGGACAGCAGCAGAGAGTGGCAATCGCGAGAGCCCTCATAAACTCGCCGCAGATAATACTCGCAGACGAGCCCACAGGAAACCTCGACACAGAGAGCACAAATCAGGCATACGAGCTTTTCAGGAAGATAAACTCCGAGCTTGAGACTACAATGCTCATAGTCACACATGACAGCGGCCTTGCGGCAAGGTGCGACCGGGTAATAAAGATGAAGGATGGAAGAGTAGAGAGAGACTGCAGAACGGATGTGGTAGAATGTATAGAATTTTAGTAACAGATGACGAAGAAAAGATAAGAGCCCTTATAAGAAAATACGCCCAGTTCGAGGGTCATAGCGTGACCGAGGCAGGCACCGGCATGGAAGCGGTAGAGCTGTGCCGCAGGGAAAGCTTTGACATAATAATAATGGACATAATGATGCCGGACCTAGATGGCTTTGGCGCCGTTAAGGAAATCCGCAAATTCAGCTCCGTACCGGTCATAATGCTGTCTGCGAGAGGCGAGGAATACGACCGCATACACGGCTTTGAGACTGGAGCCGATGACTACGTGACAAAGCCCTTCTCCTCAAGAGAGCTCATGATGAGGATAGACGCCATAATGAAGCGGGTGAGACAGAGCCATGAGGATGAAAAAGCCCATGACATATATCAGAGCAGAGGGCTCACGGCCGATTTCACGGCAAGAAAGATAACAATAGATGGAGTCGAAGCAGACCTTACCCCAAAGGAATACGACCTCATCTTCTACATGATAAAAAACCGAAACATAGCTCTTTCAAGAGAAACGCTGATAACTAGCGTCTGGGGATATGACTTCTTTGGCGACGACAGGACTCTGGACACGCACATAAAGAAGCTCAGAAAATCCCTCGGAAGCTGCAGTGACATGATAACCACTCTCAGGGGAGTTGGATACAGATTCGAGGGCTGACATGGAAAAACCGCAGAAAAAAAATAAGCCGGGCTTCAGCCTGAAGAAAGGCCTTAGCTTTAAGAATGACCTCAGCCTCAAATGGAAGCTGTTCATGTATCTTCTGAGCTTCAGCGCGATACTTCTTATAATCCTCTGGCTCTTTCAGATAGCCTTTCTCGACGAATTCT
>SAAM01000818.1 GCA_009929415.1 Clostridia bacterium
TGTATTTCTTTGCGATAAGTCCCACTATGAGTGCAATCGCTATACTTACGAGTGCGAACGGAAGGCTTGAGAAGCTTCCTCCTATTACTGATGTCATGAAGTTTGTAACAAAACCCACCATCATTCCGTATGCCGGTCCAAAAATTGCAGCGATTACTATCGTTCCAAGTGTATCAAGGAAAAGCAGCGGAATCTTGAGTCCTGAGACTGTCATTCCAAGAACGATGTTTATAACTACTGCGAGTGCGCTCAGGGTGAGCATCTGCGTCTTTGTCGTTTTCATTTTTTCTCTCCTTTATAATTGCTGTATCCTCTGTAATATTAACATGTACAGACTGCACAGTCTAATTGAATTATCAAATCACGATTATAGATAAATCAAATGAACCAGTACATGACGAAGCTCCGCATATATGCTAATATCTTATTAACTGATTTATACAGATTACAGATATAAAAATATTGTAAAAGAGAGGTATTTCATGGATATAAGAAACAAGAAGATGGTGCTGATCTCGCACTGTCTGTGCAACACAAATTCAAAGGTTTCCGGTTTCAGCCCGAGGCCCGCATGTGAGCAGGACCTCCTGAATGTAATCTTCGAAAACGGCTATGGCATAATCCAGCTTCCATGCCCTGAGAACAGGGTCTATGGAAACAGGCGCTGGGGCCAGTCGAGGGAGCAGTTTGACAATCCTCATTTCAGGTCTCAGTGCAGGAAGATGCTGATTCCACTCATTCAGGAAGTAGAAGACTATCTCAAAAACGGATACAGGATCGCTGCGGTGATATCTGTCTACGGAAGCCCCAGCTGCGGCTATTCAGGGTCTTTTTCAAACTCCAGCTACGGCGGAGAGCTCTGCATAGATACTGTGCAGCTTCAGCTTGACTCTTCACGCCTTGAGCCCTCTCCCGGCGTATTCATGAATGAGTTTTCAAATCTCATGAAGGAACACGATCTCGCAATCCCTTTCGTAGATTTCATGGAGGAAGATCCGGCGG
>SAAM01000008.1 GCA_009929415.1 Clostridia bacterium
TGCTCTGCTATGAAGCTTACTCCATCCTGAGTATCATTAAACCATATTTTCTCTGCTCCAAGATCGTCTGTCACAGGGAATAATTCATTGATAAATAATTTGTGATCTCCGCCTGCCTTGATTAATAGACAAAGAAGTCTTTCACCTGGATGAATCCATTTCCCAGTTAAATAGAATATTGCAGCCGGATCTGAGATCAGCATCTGCTCAAGATTCTGTTTCCCCATTAATTCCAGCACTTTCGAAAGTCTTGACTGATTCATGTTGTATCTCCTTTAAGTATAATAATTTTGTTGCTGATTATATGATACAGCAAAAATTAAGGATTGTCGATAGGGAAATCGCATGTCACGCACATTGAATTTCCGGGTTAATTTTCACTATTATGAATTTTGTGTCATTTCCCCGAATTTTACAGGTACTCCGATGTATCCGCCGGCTTGCCTCTTGACCTGAGCCTCTTCTCTATTATTTCCTTTATTATGCTGTAGACAACCGCCATAGTTGGAACCCCCAGTATGACTCCGGTAATGCCAAACAATCCTCCTCCTGCAAATATAGCAAGAAATACCCAGAATCCCGAAAGCCCCGTTGAATCTCCTACTATCTTTGGAACAAGAATATTTCCATCTATCTGCTGCAGCACAAGCACAAGAACCGCAAATCCAAGTGCTTTTGGAAAGCTTACCATCGATATTATGAATATAGACGGGACCGCACCTATAAATGGCCCGATGACCGGTATGATGTTGGTGACTGTCACTATCATGCTCACCAGAAGCGCGTATGGCATCTTCAGTATGCTCATGGATATGAAGCATATAATCCCAAGCACCGCTGCGTCCGTAAGCTGGCCTGAGATATACTTTGAAAATATCCTGTTTGTGAGCTGAGCCTTTTCCATCAGGTATGCTGCAGCTTTTTCAGGCATAAGTGCTGTCACGAGCTTCTTTGTCTGCGCCGTGAATCGCTCTTTTCCAGCCAGGAAATATATGGAAACTACTATGCCTATTATTATATCCAGGATTTTTCCGGAAAATGAAAGAAGCATATTCACCGCAGCCGGAAGGAGCTTTGATATGAGCTCAGAAAGCTTTGCAATGAATGTCTGTCCTGTAGAGAGCACCTCTTCCACTATTGCCGGGTTAAAATCTACTGAGTCTATGAGGCTTTTTGTGAAGCGATCTACATTTTCCATATATAAAGGAAGGTTTGACACAAATATTGATATGCTGTCTGAAAGCTGCGGTATTATTATAGAGATGAACCCGGTAAGAAGCACAAGTGCAAGCAGCAGCGTAAATACTATCGACAGAGCTCTTGTCAGAGCTGCTGAATTCTTTCCTTTTATCATTCGGGAAAGCAGTTTCTCTATATGTCTCATGGGATTCTTGAGCAGATAGGCTATCACGAATCCGTATATGAACGGAGACATCATCCGTGCAAAGCTGCCGATTCCCGCGAATATATGCGATATATTCAGAACAAGGAAATACACGATTACTGCTGCACAGAGCGCTATTGAGTTTGCAAGTACCCTTTCCAGTATCTCTTTTTTGATTACGATCTTTGACATGTTTTCTCTCCCGATTCGAATCATACATTTATATTGCTTTTATCAATTGTTATTTTTATGTTGCTTCTGTTGAAATTCAACGTCAGTTTTTCTCTGATATGCTTCTTTGTCTCTTCTATCTGTCTGTCCGTATATGTCAGAGGCACAACCAGGTCAAAAATCACTGCTCCGTTTTTTTCAGGGACTATCCTGAAATCATGGATGTCCAGCTCCGAATCAATTTCAGAAATGATATACTTGGTTCCATGGTAAAGCTCCTTGACTTCGATGTCATCATAGTTTATAGGATCCATGTGAATTATCAGATCTATATGAAGTTCTTCGGAAATTTCTCTTTCGGCTCTGTCAATTATCTCATGTGCTTCCACTATATTCATCCTGTCCGATACCTCTGCATGTATAGTGGCAATATTCCTGCCGCCGCCGTAGCTGTGTATTATGAGGTCGTGGCTGCCCCTTATTCCTTCGAACGACTCTACTCTCTCTATTACCTTTTCTACGAGATCCTTGTCAGGAGCAGTTCCTATGAGAGGATCTATGGCATCTGTCACTATCTTCCATCCATTATATATTATGAATACTGATACCAGGAGCCCGACATAACCATCTATTGGAAATGGTACAAGGCCTGAACTGAATATCGAGAATACCACGACTCCGGTAGTAAGCACATCGCTCCTGCTGTCTGCAGCTGCCGCCTTAAGTGTTGAGGATTTTATCTTTTCTCCCACGGATGTGTAGAAATTTGCCTGCCATATCTTTATGCTTATGGAAAGCAGCAGTATCACAAGAGTGACTGTATTAGAAGCTATTTCCTCAGGGTTTCTTATCCTGTCAAATGAGGTTGTCAGAAACTTGAATCCTACGAGCAGAACCATAACCGCTATGATAAGCGCAGAAAGATACTCAGCCCTTGCATGCCCGAACGGATGTTTCTCATCCGCAGGCTTGTCTGAGACTCCAAATCCGATAATGGCTACCACAGATGATCCTATGTCAGAAATATTGTTCACAGCATCTGCTATCACGGCGATGCTGTTTATATTTATTCCAATTATTATCTTTATCAGCGAGAGCACTGCATTGCTTATTATACCTGCAGCTCCGCAGAGATATCCATATGATTTGATTACCTTTCGGTTTTTAATTTCCTCATGATTCTTTACAAATTTTCTTATTATGAATTCATTTATCATATCTATTCTTTCTTTTTAATATAATCAGTTTCTGCAGTAGTGACCTGATGCTCTCCAAGATGTGATGTCTCTACTTCGCTCAGGATTTCGATGCTGTCATCTTTTATATCGAATATGCTTATGCTGCAGTTTGTTATGAACGGTTTTTCCCAGAATTCGCTTATACTTAGCTTTCTTATCATCACGAACAGCGCCTTTATGAACACTCCGTGCGATACCGCAAGTATCACGTCGTCACTTTCGTGCTCTTTTCTCAGCCTGTCTATAAAAAGCTCCGCTCTTTTGATGACATCTTCAAATCTTTCTCCGCCTTCAACTGGAACGAATTTCTCGGGATGCCTGAAGTAATTCATATACTGAGCCTCAGACTCAGGACTTTCACATATCTCTTCCATGGTTTTTCCCTGCCAGTGGCCATATGACATCTCCGCGATGTATGGCTCCACTGTATATGATATGTCTTTTCTTCCTTCAAGTATTATGTCTGCTGTTACCATCGACCTTATCTGATGGCTTGTATATACTTTTGTAAATTCGATTCCGCTGAGTGCTTCTCTTATCTTTTCTGCGCCGCCTATTCCCTTTTGTGTAAGGGGAGAATCAAGCTGCCCCTGAAGAATATGCTCTCTATTCCACAGCGTTTCCCCATGCCTTACCAGATACAATTTCATTATGTCATTTCTCCTTAATATATATTTTTAGAATTTATTATATCATTATACTATGTTTTTATCAGTAAGTCACCCGTGTTCCATCTCTGAGCTTTTCGTTGTCCGGTTCTGCCACTACCGCATCTCCTTCTTCAACGCCTTCAATTATCTCTGTCATTGTGGCTGTCTCAATCCCGGTCCTTACCTTCTGGGTCTTTATCCTTCCGTCTTCCACCTTGAATATGTGGTCTTCTCCGTCCTTTTCGAATATGCACATTTTAGGTATAGAGAATACATCCTTCTTCTCGATCGTCACAAAATTGATATCAAGGCTGTATCCCACAGGAATATCCTCTATGCCTTCGAAAAATGTCTCCACAGTCATCTTCTGCTCCTCAAGTCCGAGACTGGATATGCTCGTTACTGCAAAGTCCGATATCCTGGTTATCTTTCCTTGGAATGTTTTTTCAGAGTTCTTTGTCTCATATATTATCTCAACGCTGTCCCCTTCCCCGAGCTCCGCAGCTACATTTGCCGCAATCTCAGAAAAAACTGTCTTGTTGTCCGCAGAGCTTATGTCAGCAACCGGCATCTGAGGACTTACAAAGCCTCCGTCACTTATATTCAGCGACGTTATTATTCCATCAAAAGGAGAAAGCATCTGTGCTTTTGCTCTTTTGGAAAGCAGTGCGGCCTTCTGGCTCTGCAGGCTCTGTATCTGCCCATTGAAGTATGAATTCATCGCATAAGAATTGTTCTCCATGGCAGCGAGATTGTTCTCCTGTATCCTGAGCTCCGATTCGATATCTTTTGTCGAGCTGCGTATGACTTCAAGCTCGCTTTCTGAAATCCCTCCCGCTGCTAGCAGTGATTCTGCTTTCTCAAGATCGCTTACTGCTTTATCAAGGCTGCGTTTAGTGTTTTCTACAAGTATTTTCTGGACTTCGATTTCTCTTCCCTGAGGATTGCTGATGCCCGTAGCATTTTTCTGTCCTGACAGGGAACTTATCTGAGCGTTTATCTGTGAGATTGCATTCTCTATATTCTCAGGGTCCACCTCTGCTATGAGCTGGCCCTTCTTTACCCGATCTCCCAGCTCCACATATACGCTGGCAGTCCCGTCAAATGAAGGCGAAAGCGAAGCAGATCTGCCCGATTTTATTATTCCCGTCTCCCTCACCGTCTCCTTAAGTACAGATTTTTCTCCAACTTCGTACACTGAGATTTTTTCCTCTTTATATATGAAGCTGATTGCTGCTGCTGCAGAAATAATCAATGTCAGTGCTATCGCAGCTATCTTGTATTTTTTCTTCATGATATCAGTCTCCTTATTCATTTGATTTAAGTGCGTCTGCCAGATTAAGCTTCGTTATTTTTCTGAAGGCGGCCATCTGACCAACTGTTACGGCGATAACAGTGACCATTATGGCCATCAAATAGAATCTGATGTCAAAATCAGCAGGAAGATAATACATATCCGTATCAAGCGAGCTCATCATAAGCACAAGGAGCAGCTTTGTGACTGGGGCTCCGAGCAGCATGCCTGCAATTGAAAGCACCCACTGCTCAAAGCTGACTATGTCAAAAACTTCCTTCTCGCTCATCCCCAGAACCATCATCGACGTCATCTCCCTCTCTCTCTCAGATATGACCGTTATCATCGAGTTATAGATTATTGCAAATCCAGTTACCACTGCTATCACTCCAAGATAAAGTATTTCAGCTGTAACAAGACCCATCATGTCCTCCAGCATCGCTATGAAGGAATCTGAAATGGTTATGCCTCCTACATAAGGGCTCTCTGTGTATTTTTCCTTTATGCTCAGCTGTACCTGTTCGTCTGCCGATATTATTATCTTGTTCGCTCTGCCTGTATAGCCTGTTATCTCTGCCAGATCATAAAGGCTCATGTACCCATTTGATCCCATGAGCTGTTCCTGTATGTCAGATATCATTATCCTCGTCTCTTCCTCAGGGTATCTTGCAAGAGGAGAGCTTATATAGATGTAATCTCCCTTCGAAGCGTTTATGCTTTCAGCTATATTAGAGGTAACCGAGAGCTGTCCAGGCCTTAGATCAACTGGTCTTTTCGTGGAATCCACTGGCGTGTAGAGTTCTCCTTTCGGTTCTACTCCTACCATGACGCTGTCCATGCTGAGATTGTCCTTTCGAAAAGTAACAGGAATCTCTATAAGGGCCTCTGCCTTTTTTACATCATTCATGTATATTTCGGAAATAGCACTGTCTATTTCCCGAAAACTCTTGAGCTGGATCTTTATATCATATTTCTCCACGTAATCATATCTCTCATATATCATGGGCATCATCTGCCCCATCATAGTCCACGGTACAGCGCATATTCCTACTGTGAAGGACACTCCAAGCATTATGAATATGCCTCTTGATCTATTTCTTCCGAGATTTCTCAGTCCGATCCGCCCTGTCATCTCAAGTGAATTCATTATGAATCCAATTTTTTCTGCTACAGGCTTTTTTGTGAATTTCTGAGGGCTTCTTGGCCTCATGGCTTCAGCCGGAGAAAGCTCCACGGAGCCTCTGCCTCCCAGATATCCTGTAATTATGCTGAAGACAAGTGCAATCAAAAATGAAAGCACGATATATTTGATATCTACGTTTGCAGATACAAATGGCATGTTGAAAAACTGCTCATAGGTAACCATCAGCACTCCTGAAAGCAGAGTTCCTGAAAGTGAGCCAAGTAGCGCTCCCGAAACACCCATTACCGATACATATGCTATATAATGAGTAAGAATCTGCATATCCGAAAATCCAAAAGCCTTTAGCAGTCCTATCTGACCCCGCTGGAGCTCTACAAGCCGCTTCAGCATTATATATACTATGGCGCCTGCTATCAGCAGGAACATTACCGGCATTGAAGTGGAAACAGCCGCTATGCCTTCGAGCTCCTGAACCATGACTGAATTGCTCTGCTGATCAGTTGTCTCATATATGCTCATCAGTCCATATGGCCTCAGTATGGCGCTTATGTCATCCTTTACGTCGGAAAACAAATACCCTTCTTCAAGCTCGAATATAATGCTGTTAAAGCTCTCGTCGCCAACAAGGCTTCCTGCCAGTCCTATTTCTGTATATGCTATTCCAAACTTGCTGTTATCAGGAAGTATCTCAGATACATCCCTTGTCGTGAATATGTTCTCTGCGCTTCTTCCTATTCCAGTTATTGACAGTACCGATATCTTTCCATTATAGATTATCTCTATGTCATCTCCCACGCTGTAGCCGTTTGCCCTGGCAAACATAGGATCTATTGCAATTTCTCCATTACGCTGTGGGCGTCTGCCTTCCTCGATTATAAACCGGCAGAGAGAGTCAGAGCCCGCAAAGAGTCTCAGATATCTACTCTCGGCAAGTTTCCGGGTTTCAGGATCCTTTACTATAAAGTCCTCTACCACCCTTCCTTCAACAGTCCTGATGCCCTCAACAGAGGCAAGCGCTCTTATTTTTTCTCTTGGAAAAGCTCTTACATCTGAAAATATATCCGCAAAGCTTGAATCTTTATAAAAAGTGTCTTTCGAAAGATTTAATGACTCATTTACATTCGACATGAATGTGAATATCATCAGTGCTATGGATATAAGTACCGTCGCGGCTATATTTGCAGCCCGGTTTGTCCTCAGATCCCTGAATATTTTTTTTAGCAGGATCATTTTCTGGCCTCCTCTTGAGTCTGCAGTTCTATAATCATTTCATTATATCTCCGTATCTTCTATATCTGCCGGATTCTCATTGACTATGACATCAATTATCCTGCCATCCCTCAGAACCATTATCCGATCTGCCATGCTTGCTATTGCATTATTGTGAGTTATTATTATGACTGTCTTAGAAAACTCCCTGCAAAAATTGTGGAGCACCCTGAGAACATCCTTTGACGATTTTGAATCAAGTGCCCCGGTTGGCTCGTCACACAGAAATACATCCGGATCCTTTGCGAGAGCCCTTGCTATAGCGACTCTCTGCTGCTCTCCTCCTGAGAGCTGGGATGGAAAATGGTTCTTCCTCTCAGAAAGGCCAACCTTGGCCAGCATATCCTCGGACTTGAGGCTTGACTCCGATATTTCTCTTGCTATATCAACATTTTCGAGGGCTGTAAGATTTGGAAGAAGATTGTAGAACTGAAATATGAAACCTATGTTCTTTCTTCTGTACATCGTCAGCCTTCGCTTGTTCATCTCATGAACGGGAGTGTCTTCAAAATAAAGTTCTCCTCCTGTGGGACTGTCCATTCCTCCTATTATATTGAGCATGGTAGATTTCCCTGAGCCAGACGGCCCAAGGATGACAAGAAGCTCTCCTTTATGTATCTCAAAGTCTACGCTGTCGAGCGCGTTAATCTCCACCTCACCCATTATGTAGGTTTTTTTCAGATTGACGCCTTTTATCAGTACTTCCTTCTTATTGTCTGTTTTTTTCATATGTTTTTCCATTTCTGTCTCCAGATTTTAAGATCCGTAAAATTTTATTACTTATTTATTATACCCAGCGAATCAGGTTTGAAATATATATGTAAGCTTTTTGTATCATCTGTGTCATATCTTTTTATGTTTTTATGATACAATATATGTATAAATATGTAAACTCAAGTATCAATTCATATAACGACTGTTAAAGAAAGGATTTTAGCTAATGAAAAAAATTACCGCTTTGTTTATCTTCATTATGGTGATAAGTACTTCAGTTGCCTCAGCGCTGACTCCAATGCAAAGTGCCTTCAGCAATCTCGACAGATTCATATCATCATATGTGGAAGGCCGGGAAAACGAGCCGGATGCCTCTGATTCAGGAAAGGTAATCCTTGGAAACGAAAGGCTGCTCACGGAGTATTCGCATCTCATAAAAGGAAAGAGGCTGGGACTAGTTACAAACCAGACCGGAGTGGATTCTGCCATGGTAAAGACCGTAGACAAGCTTTACAATTATAATGAGGCTGAACTCACGGCGATATATTCACCGGAACACGGACTTGACGGAAAGACCCTTGCCGGAAAATATGTAGCTTCATATACAGACAAGACTCTCAACCTGCCTGTCTACAGCCTCTATGGCGAAACAAGAGAGCCTTCGAAAGCGATGATGGAAAATGTAGATGTTATGATATTTGATATGCAGGACATAGGCTCGCGTACATATACCTATATGTCTACGCTGAATTATGTGATGAGGGCCGGAAAAAAATATGGAAAGCCTGTAATAATACTCGACAGGCCAAATCCTATTGGAGGAAATACTGTAGATGGATATGTGGCGCAGGACAAGTATCTCACATTTGTAGGAGTTGACAATCTTCCTCTTGCTCACGGAATGACCGCCGGAGAACTGGCCGGGTTCTTTAACAGAAAGATCGGTGCCGATATCACAGTAATACCTATGAAAAATTACAAAAGAAGCATGGTATGGCAGGATACAGGCCTTAAATTCGTAGCAACCTCACCAAAGATACCTGACATCTATTCAGCCTTCTGCTATATCGCAACCGGAATGGGCGAAGGCACCAGCGTAGGTCAGGATGACTATTTCAAATGGGTCGGCTCTGCAGGAATAGACTCCCTTGCGCTTGCTAACAGCCTGAATTCAAGCGGCCTCAGCGGGGTCACATTTTCCCCTGAAACAAGAGGAAGCCGCGGAGGTGTACGAATCAACATAACAAACTTCCACAGATACAACCCTGTACAGACATCCATATATATACTGACTGCAGCAAACTCCATGAAGACACTCAATATACCGTCAGAGCAGAATGGCGTTATCCCAATGTTTGAAAAGATATGGGGAGGCAGCAGGTTCGGAAATGCTCTTAAAAGTAAATGGAGCGCGGAGAAAATAATTGAAAGCTATCAGGATGAATTAAACGAATTTAAAGAAGAGCGAAAAAAATACCTGATTTACTGATTGTAAAATATCTCAGATACCACCACGATTCTATTCAAAAACTCCTCTAATGGCATAAAAAATGTCATCAGAGGAGTTTTTTTATGAAAAAAAATTTCATTTTTCCGATTCAGCTAAATATTGTGTTTATAAATTGTCAATCATTGTGTAAATATTGATACCGTTTGGGATTAAAAATATAGCAAGTTTTCGATATAATCTGAAAATTAATCAACTGTTTATTTGAATTTGTTACCCTTTTGTAACTTTTTGGCCGAAAAGCTTGTTTTTTTGTAACTATTTTGTTATAATTGATTTCGTGGATTAAGAAAAATACTAAATTGGAAAGTGATATGAAGGAAAAGGAGAGAAAATAAAATATGAAGAAATTAAATCTTTTTATTTTTATGCTTGTTCAAACTATATTCCTGTCATCAACTCTTGCATATGCTGACGAGACACTCGTCAATAACACTGGCTCAGATGCCAACGGAGGATTTATAGCGACTCAGATTGAAAACGAAAGTACAGATGAAGAAGATATAAATACAGAATCCCCAGATAACAACATTAATGTTGAACCGGTCAATGCAGAGACCGCTGTCGTAAAAGAAGTCAAGTCTGCAGCTGAACAAGAAAAAATAAAATTAAGATCCGCTGTTATTTCATTCATCAAATCGAAGAATAACAGACTTAGCGATGCTGCCGCTTCAAAAGCAGCAGACGCGGCAATCTATGCCAGCAACAAGAATAATTTTGATATCAACATCATATTGGCTGTAATGTGGAAAGAAAGTTACTTCACTGCAAGCGCAAGAAACTCTTCCTGCTACGGAATAATGCAGGTGAGCAAGAATACAGGAGCCGGGTTCGGATTTTCTGTAAAGGATCTTCTTGATCCATACAGAAATGCTGACGTGGCATCGCGTCTTCTTAAAGGGCAGATCAGTAAATACAAAAACACCGTTATGGGACTTACTGCCTATAACGCAGGTTCAGGAAATGTAAGCCGTGGAAACTACACCACTGCCTATGCCAATAATGTAATATCCAAATCTAATGCTGTAAAGGCTTATATAAACAGTTATATGAGCAAATAAAATCCATATTTCAGATACGCATATAATCTGATAAAAATTCACACGCAAGTAATTATATAGAGATGACAATAAAAAAAGGGTATTTATCTGTTTCCGGACTCGGAGTCGATAAATACCCTTGTTTTTTATATCGCCTTTTTTTGAGGTGTTTTTTTGCATATCAGAATATCCCGATCAGCTATTCTCCAAATTTCGATTCAACCAGCGATGCAAGTGTATCCACCGCTGCCTCTTCATCCGGACCGTCTGCAGCTATAATTATCCTGCTCTCATATCCTATTCCCGCTGAAAGCAGGCCTACTATGCTCTTTGCATTTATGGTCATATCGTTGAATTCAATGAATATGCTCGATTTAAAGGCCGCCGCTCTCTTTACAAATTCAGATGCCGGCCTTGCGTGCAGACCAGTTTTGTTAAGTAGCTGAACTTCTCTTTTTATCATGACTTTTTCTCCAGTTTTTTATATTTTCACAGTAAAAGCTGCCTGCTTAATTGCAGGCAGCATATACTATAATCTAAAGCTTTTCTTCTTCGTCCTGTGCTTCCTCGTAATCTTCTCTGTAGTCCTCATCGTCAGTTTCCTGATCAACCGGAACGTTTTCGAAATCATCATAATAATCTTCCCAGAACTCTGCTTCTTCCTGTTCTTCTATTTCTTTGATTATCTTACGCTCTTTTATCTTGTCTGCTACTATCTTTGTAACTCCTGTCGCTATAAGTGCAACCGTAGCTATGCCTGCGGCCTTCTTTGCCTTTGATTTCTTATTTATTGCCTTTTCAAGAATTTCTCTCTTTTCCTCTACAGGAATCCTTGACTTTAAGATTTTAGAAATCTCTCTCGTTTTCATATTTAATCCTCCTCTTTTATCTTAAATAATTGAATATCATCTTTAAAGCCTGATCCCTTGTCGTATTTGATGAAGGAAGGAATCTATTCTGTGCATCTTTTACTATTATATCAAGTGCGTCGCCAATTGCAACATATCCATAGAATTTTTCTGTTACTTTTTCTGCATCAGCCAGATTCAGCTTGAATATTTCTGTGTGGACCGCAAGTTTTTCATATCCCAGCGCCCTTATAAGGTATTTTACCGCTTCCTGGTGCGAAATGATTCTGCTCTGAAGCTTTTCATCCTTGTCTATTACGCCTCTTGAGACAAGCTGCTGCTCTATGCCTGCTATCTGCGAATCAGAAAGCCTGTCCATGCTGTAAAGCGGCACCGGAGCATACTCAAATGTCTGGGCTATGAGATACAGGAACTCGTCGTGCCTGATCGCTGCAGAAGGCTTTAGTTCTCCTCCCTTAAATCCTATTCCCAGAAGCATCAGAGTCTTTACCTCATCCTGATACCTGCTCTGAGATATGTCTCTGTATTCTTCTATTGCCGTATCAGCGTCATTTACCGTAACTATTCTCTCTCCTGTGAGCGCATCGAATACCAGCGGTTTCATGTAATCATCCTGATTGATTTCATATATAAGCTTTCCATCTATTTTTGAAGAGCTGGCATATATTATCCTGTATTTGAGCTCTATCTTGTTTTCTTTGAATATCTTATCATAGATCATATCCGGGGATACTGTTTTTTCAGGCTTTGGAAGCTCTATGTCGTACCAGTTCATGTAATATGATGTTATCTTCTGACTTGCCGTATCATATACAATGTGAATGTAGTTTTCAGGGAATTCCACTGCATTCTCTTCTCTTACATATCTTACGCTTACATACTGGCTTCGGCTTCCGAGCTGCTCATTCAGATATACCTCGTCAAGCTTTAGCGATCCCTGTGATGTGGATGAATATAGCTTTAATGCTTCAGCAGCTTTTACCCTTGCGCTATCAATCTGAGCCTGGCTTATCTGGCTCTCGATGTAGCCGTATCCGTATGAGCTGAAGCCTATAATTTCAAGGCTTCCTGCATCAAGCTGTACGCTGAGGCTCTTCCTGTCATCAGGAGATGCATAATTGACTGACCATATATAGCCGCTCTTTGTATTCATCTTTGACTCATAAAGCTGCGCGCTTGTAACCGCCATATCTTTTTCAAGCGATTCCAGGCGATATCCTGCTATCTTCGCCTTCGCCTGGCTCAGACTGGAAAGCTTTGTCTTTGCCTGAATTTCTGCAATTTCCTGTTCTGTGAGCTGGATCATCGGAGCGCTGTCCTTTGCAGCTTCACCCTCTCCTCTTCCTGCATACTGCATGTTGTAGAAGTCTCTGTAAAGATTTATTCGTTTTCCTGTTTTTGCGTCTATTACATATTCATTTCCATATGCAGGTACGTAAAGAAGCTTCGTCCTTTTGAATACGTTCTTTTCATAGTCATATTCTGACTGATATACAAGCTTTACGCCAAGCTCGCTCCTGTAAGCTTTTTCTGCGCTTTGCGGAGTGAGTGCTCCTTCATATGATTCATAGGAAATTGAGTTGTTAAGCGATGTGGAAAAGTTTGATATATCACCTGTAATGGAATTTACCATCACGGTAGCCGATATTCCTTCTGCCGGTATTGAATTGCGGAAGTATTCAAACTCGAAGCTGTACACGTCTGAGCTAAGGTTACCGGTTCCTTGCTTTATCCTGAAATCCCTGCTCTGCTTTGGAAGTGCCTTTAGCAGGAAGTTTTCTGCAATAACCTTTGCTTCTGACCTGTCATACTCGGGAAGGCTCTTTATCTTCACCTGATATGATGGCTGGGCGCTCTCTTTGGCATATCTGTAATACCAGTAGACATTTCCATCTTCTCCGTATTTCATATAGGTACTTGTTTCCTGGCTCTCCCAAGAAAAATTATACATATTTATGCCTGACTCATAGTTTACAGAATATCTGAATGAAGCTCCCTTGTCATAGATTACAAATCGCTTCTTTATATCCGTTAGTATTCCGGTGAGCTTTTCTTCTGATACTTCTTTTCCCTGGGATGCTGAAGCCTGTGAATCCACTTGGGATGCATCTATTGCCGGAGGTTGCGGAGAAACTGCCGCTGCATTTCCCGGAGTTTGTGCATATATCATTCCTGTTGACAACAGAAGGCATGTCATGGTTGTGAGTGCTGCTATTCTCTTCATTTTTTCACCCTTTCCTGATTTCTCATACAGCTGATCATTTACTTTTTTATTTATACCCGTTTTGGCTTGTTTCAAATATTTTTTCAAGATGCTCCAGCCTTTCCATTTTTTCGAGCAGCTCCATTTCGAGGGTTTCCTGTTCATTCATGAGGCTCTGAAGCTTTGCGAAGTCGCTGCCGCCTTTACTTATCTGATCGTGCATGCCTTCAAGTTTTTTATCAAGAAGCTCTATCTCACCCGGAAGAGCATCATATTCTCTCTGCTCATTATATGAAAGCCTCACCTTCCTCGCTTTGGGATTCTTTTCTTCATCAGCGCTGCCTGAGCTGTTGTCATCAGGATTTTTGGCCTGCTGAGAAAATGCGCCCTGAGACTGGAGCTCTTTTTTTCGCTGCTGATAGTCCTGGTAGTTTCCTATCGTATATAGGATCTGTCCGTCATCTTCAAATGAAAATATCCTGTTGCATACCTTGTCAAGGAAATATCTGTCATGCGATACTGTGATCACTGGACCGTCAAAATAGCTTAGATACTCCTCCAGAACCGAAAGTGTCTCGATGTCCAGATCATTTGTAGGCTCATCCAGAAAAAGCACATTCGGAGAATCCATAAGTATCTTGAGAAGATACAGCCTCCTTCTTTCTCCTCCCGAAAGGTTTCTTATGAATGTATGCTGAGAGGTTGAATCAAAAAGGAAGTTCTCCATCATCTGAGATGCGGAAATCTTGCTTCCGTCTTTTTTAGTTATATATTCTGCGGTCTCTCTAATATATTCTATGGCTCTAAGCTCTGTGTCCATATCCAGGCTTTCCTGGGTATAGTAACCTATCTTTACGGTATCTCCAAATTCGACATTGCCTGATGCCGGATTCTGCCTTCCCGCAAGGATATTGAGCAGGGTTGTCTTGCCCATCCCGTTTCTTCCGGTTATGCCTATACGGTCACTGCGGTTCACGGTATATGTGAAATCTCTGAAAAGCTCTTTTCCCGGATAGGACATGCACAGGTCATACGCCTCTATTATCTTGCTGCCAAGTCTTGTGGACGCAACATCTATATCAAGCTCCTCCCTGACAGAATTGTCCAGGTTGTTTTCAAGCTCCTCAAAGCGGTCTTTTCTGGCTTTCTGCTTGGTACGCCTTGCCTCTACGCCTTTTCTTATCCATTCGAGCTCTTTTTTATACAGTCTGTGTTTTTTCTCCTCTATCCTTGCAAGATCGCTGGTCCTCTGCTGCTTTATTTCAAGATATTTCGAATAATTTCCTCTGTGCTTGTACAGCTTTCCGCCTTCGAGCTCAACTATTGTGTTCGTAACCCTGTCCAGGAAGTACCTGTCGTGGGTTACAATGAGAATAGCTGTCTTCATGCTCTTCAGGTGGTCTTCGAGAAAGTCGATCGTATCATTATCTATGTGGTTGGTCGGCTCATCGAGTATGAGGATGTCCGAAGGCCTTATGAGAGCGCCTGCCATTGCTACTCTTTTTCTCTGTCCTCCCGAGAGTTCTTTCATTTTTTTGTCGAAATCTGTTATCTTGAGCTTCGTAAGGATCTTTTTAGCCTCACTTTCAAGCCCCCAGGCATCCTGGATATCCATTTTCTGAGTTATGTCGCTCATCTCATTCTGCAGAGCTGCATCATCAGGATTCTGCTCAAGCCTTGAAAGTATTTCCTCGTATTCTCCTACGAGCTTGACTACAGGCGATTCGCTCCTGAATATCTGCTCTATGACCGTGAGCTCCTCTGATATGTCCGGATTCTGAGGAAGGTATTCCATCCTTATTTTTCCTGATTTTATGACCTCTATGTTGTCTGGCGAGTCTTTGCCGGTTATAACATTGAGAAGCGTGGTCTTTCCGGCGCCATTCACTCCTATTATCCCTATCTTGTCATCATGCTCTATCGAAAGCGATACATCGTCAAAAATGACTTTATCGCCATATGCTTTTCTTAATTTATCTATCTGGTACAGATTCATGTTTTACTCTTTTCCAATCACAAAAGAGAATAATTTGCATTATTCTCTTCATTTCTGATTTTATGCTTTATTTTAACTACTTTATCCTGCTGTTCTGTGTAGGCGTCGCCACTTCGGCTTCTGCGCAGAATTCGTTGAGTGCCTTCTGTGCTCTCTGTATGGAGATTATGGTTCCAGGTCCGCCTATGCATCCGCCTGGACATGCCATTCCTTCAAGAAGCATCCCGTTTTTCTTTCCTGCTTTTGCCAGCTTCATAAGCTTTACGCATTCGTGAAGTCCATTTGCGTTCTCCACCTGGACGACTCTGCTCGGGTCCATCTCCTCAGCCACTTTTCTGACTGCCTTCGCCACTCCTCCTGCAGAGGCAAATCCTCTTCCAAGAGTCGATGCATCCTGTATCTTGTAATCTACCTCAAGCTCTGATACCTCTATTCCTCGTGAAACAAACAGACCCATCAGCTCCTCAAAGGTAATTACGAAGTCTACGTATTTGTGGACTTTTTCTCCAAGAGCCTCCAGTTTTTTTGCGATGCATGGGCCGATGAACACGACTTTTGCTTTTTCATCGCGCTTCTTTATGAACTGAGCCGTTGCTATCATAGGAGTGGATGTATCTGATATATATCTCGCCTGATCAGGGAACATCTTCTCTACCATGCTAAGCCATGCCGGGCAGCAGCTAGTGCCCATATATGGAACCTTGTTTGGAACCTCATCAAGGAACTCTTCGGCTTCATGGATAGTGCCTATGTCTGCCCCCAGTCCTACTTCGAGCACCTCTTTGAATCCAAGCATCTTGATTGCTTCAAATATCTGGGTAGGAGTAGCTATAGGTCCAAACTGCCCGATGAAAGCAGGCGCAACTATGGCATACATGTTTTCCTGATTCTTTATTGCCTTAACAAGCTGATATATCTGCGATTTGTCGCTGATTGCCGCAAATGGGCATGCCTGCATGCACTGGCCGCATGATACGCACTTGTCATAGTTTATCTTCGCTCTTCCCAGGCTGTCGCTCTCAATTGCATTTACCCCGCAGGCCTCCGCACATGGCCTGTCATATTTTATTATAGCTCCATACGGACATATATCCTTGCATTTCCCGCATTTTATGCATTTATCCCTGTCAATCACTGCCTGTTTCTTGTTTATAGTAATTGCGTTTACCGGACATACGTTCTGGCACGGGTGACCAATGCATCTTCTGCAGTTGGAGGTTACCTCATATGTTTTTGTCGGGCAGGCTTCGCATGCAAATGTTATTACATTTACAAGCGGTGGTTCGTATATTCTTTTGTCTACGTCTACGTTTTCTATTCCATCGCTGATAAGTCCAAATGTAGCCGCATCTCTTATGTCAAGTCCCATGGCAAGCCTAATCCTCTCACCTACTATGGCTCTCTCTTTGAATACGTCTGTCCTGAATCTTGCTTCTTCCCCCGGTATGATGTTGAACACCGATTTTGGAAGCTCGCTCAGGTCCTTGTCGCCATATGCAAAATCTGCAACTTCTGCAAATACCTTCCTTCTGTAATTTATAATGTCACTGAATATACCTTTCATAGCCGGTCCCCTTGTTTGTATTATAATTTTTAAATAGTTTATACTGTTTTATTGAATTTCAAGCTTTACGAGATCCATTACCTTTTCCATGACTACCTGTGTGGATGCATTGAAGACTACTTCTCCATTGATTTCTACCACAGGAACAAGCCCCGGGTCCTTTTTGCAGTATTGTCTGCATTTTGAATTTTCGATTTCAATCTTTATTTCAGGATGTCTCTCCGTGATTTCCTCAGAAAGATCTTCAAGAATGTCAAAAATGGTAGATGCACCTTCCATCATACATCTCGACCCAGTGCATATCTCAACTTTTATCATATATTTCTCTCCTTTTAGATTATCTTATCATTTGGTTAAAGTTTTGTCAAATAACAAAAATGTAGTTATCAACGGTAAGAATATCACTGCCGGTTATCACGGTTTCTCTCGTGGATACATCCACAATGTGATAGGCCCTTCCAATCTCTTCTGTTGGACTTGACATGCTGACAATCAGGAATTCATTGTTCTTGAAGTCAACGATCTCATACTTCCAGTCTCTGAATGGAGTTTTTTTGAATGTAAATCTCGTCTCATGGGTTTCAAGATCCAGCAACTCTGACCTGTCATTAAACTCAATGACTTCAAAAATACTGTCATTGTTTACGATTATAGTCGATCCCCTGTCGACATCCTTCAAATAGCTTTTTTCAAGCGTATTCATGTCGACTCTGTATATCTCGCTGCGCCCGATTTTTCTTCTGGACATGAAATCATTCTTCTGGCTCAGGATGAACTCATAATATTCTTTTCGATAGTAGACTGCCTTGTCAGAGTGTCCTATGAGCCTTATAATGCCCTCCTGATCTAATTCATCTATGATATCAAAATCGATATATTTCTCATCGTTCTTCACCTGGTCTATGAAATCTGAAAGTTTTATGCCTTTTATGGCATTCACATGTACCTGTGCAGGCTCGAGATCTCCCGGAAGGTCAAATGCAAGCTCCACCTCTTCTGAGGTGAGCACCTCCAGCTGTTCCTCCTCGCTCAGGTAATATTCTTCTATGAACAGATACTGCTCCTTGAAGGTCTCTCCTGTGAGTATCCTTGTCCCGGAGTTTATGTTGAATGCATCATCGAGTATTTCATAATATTTTTTTTCTTTTACGTCAAGCAGATATATGCTGTCAAAAAAGTCGCTGTCTGCAAGTTCCAGATCATAGCTGAGCCAGAAAAGTATGTATCCTGGAGCCAGGATTTCCATTTTTTTGTATAAGAAAGCATCCTTGTCAAAGGTAAAGCTGAGGATGTTCCTCTGAATTCTTGATTCAAGGTCTATTTCAAAAAACTCTATGAAGTCATCATCCCCTACTTCAGTTATGGTCGTGAAATAAAGTTTGTCAAGGCTTCCTTCGACATTGCTGCTTATATAATTGATAGGCGTATCAAAATCGTAAAGCTGTACATTCTCAGCATGATGGCCTTTGTCAAGCCTGTTCATGACATGGCTGAATTTGTCATATTCCCATATTCCTTCGCTCCAGGAATCCTCCAGGCCCAGAACTATCTTTTCGAAATAGATACTGGAATCTGTAACGCTCAGTGGCTTATATATGATTTTGGGAACTTCCTGCCATTTGTTCAGGTTCTGTAGATTAAATATTTGCATTATATCTCTTTCCTTTTCTGTTTACAGTCTTGACAGCCTTATCAAGGTCTATTTTATGTTTCTGCTCCCAGGTTTGATATATTCTATCCCCTGCCTGCACATAGGGCAGTCATCCGGATCATATGTCTCTATCTCCAGCTTTATGGAGCTGATGACATCTATATCAACATTGCCTGTGGTTCTGTCGATTATCGAAGCAAGCGCGATTACTTCTCCGCCCATCGATTCAAGAAGAGCCTTTACCTCCAGTGAGGATTTGGCTGTCGTAACTACATCCTCGCATATTACTATTCTCTGGCCCGGCTTTATTTCAAAGCCTCTTCTGAGCTCCATCTTTCCATCTACTCTCTCTGTAAAGATTGCTTCTTTATGCAGCTGTCTGCCAAGTTCATATGCTACTATTATACCACCCATTGCCGGTCCTACAAGAAGATCTATTTCCATCTCTTTAAGCTTTTCGGCTACCGGCTTCAGGATTGCCTCGGCCTTGTCAGGAAATCTAAGCACTTTGGCACACTGAACATATCTGTTGGAATGCTTTCCCGATGTTAGCAAAAAATGTCCTTCAAGAAGGGCCTGACTGTCTTTTAATATTTCTATCATCTTATATTATACCTCTTATTTCTTCAATTTTTAAGTTTTCCTGTGAAAAATATATTTCCATTCCTTTTACTATGTCATGTCCGGCCATGGGATTCATGAATGATGCTGTCCCAAACTGTATCAGGGTCGCGCCTGCCATTATGAATTTTATGGCATCCTCCGCCGTTGTTATGCCTCCCATTCCTATAACCGGGATTTTCACGTTTTTACATACATCCCTTGTCATCCTGAGTGCTATAGGCATTATCGCCGGACCGGAAAGCCCTGCATATATGTTGTCAAATGTTGCTTTTCTCGATTTTATGTCTATGTCGAGCGCATTGAATGTATTTACAAGCGAAAGCCCGTCGGCGCCTGCTGATTCCACAGCCTTTGCAACCTCTACAAGATTGTTTGCATTTGGCGAGAGCTTTACAACAAGAGGAAGGTCAGTCAGCTTTCTTATTTCTCCTGTTATGAACTCTGCATCGCATGCATTTATCCCAAATGCCATTCCGCCCTGTTTAACATTGGGGCAGGATATGTTCAGCTCTATTATGTCTACTCCGCCTGTTTTCTTTGAATGATCATCTATCATGGATACTGCTTCTTTGTAGCTTTCAAGGTCTGATCCGCCCACGTTTGCAAGCACTACTATGTCCCTGCTCTTCATGAATTCCAGCTCAGTGTCAAGAAATGCTCTTACTCCAGGATTTTCCAGGCCTATCGAGTTCATTATCCCGCTCGGTGTCTCGGTTATCCTTATGCCGGTGTTCCCGTCTTTCGGATTTATAGTGAGCCCCTTTGAAGAAACTCCACCGAGGATTGATATATCATAAAACTGATCATACTCCCTGCCAAATCCAAATGTCCCGGATGCTCCTATCACAGGATTCTTGAAATCTTTTCCAAATACTGTCTGTCTCATTAGAAATTCACCTCAGTTCCTTTGAAAACGGGACCGTCCTTGCATACCTTTACCATTTTCCCTCCGACCTTGCATGAGCATGAAAGGCAGGCTCCAAGCCCGCATCCCATATGCTTCTCGAGAGAAACATACACATCCGGGTGAAGCTCGCTGACTGCCTTCATCATGACTTCAGGCCCACAGGTAAAGACGCTGTCGTATTTATCAAAATCTATTATTTCAGTTATAAGTCCGCCAATCTTGAACTTGACGCTGCAGCCTTCAAAAAGCCCTTCCAGAAGCTGAAGCTCCTCCTGGCTGTAGAGATCTTCTCTTATCCCTATATAGAGGTCGCTGCCAGGGTTTCTCCTTGCTGTGAGGTAAAGCGGAGCCATTCCGATTCCTCCGGCTACCATGGCGATCTTTCCCTCAGTCTTTGGAAATCCATTTCCGTAAGGCCCGTGTAGCAGCATGGTGTCTGATTCCTTCATTTTAGAAAAGATCTCCGTGCCCTTTCCTCTCACCGAATAGAGAAAGCTCACACCATAGCTGTCACAGTCAAATATGCTTATCGGCCTGAAAAGGGTCATGTCTCTGCCTTCTGCCTTGAGCATGAAGAACTGTCCTTCCTTTACCTCATAGCTTCCGGAAATCTTCATCAGATAAATGTCTCCTGCTATCTTCTCATTGAATATTATCTCCTGCTCTCTTACCTGAAACATACTCTAAGCTCCTTTGCCAGATCCTGTGCTCTTTTTACAAGCTCTTTTCTGAAATCTCCATGTTCTGGAAGATTTGCCGTATATCCTCTTGAAACGTTTACCACGCCGTTTTTTCTCTCGCTTACTATGCTGGCGATGTCTTCTATCTTTGCGCCTTGCGCTCCATATCCCGGAATAAGAAGGAATATGTCTCTTGTTTTCTGCCTGATTATATCGAGCTCATTGAGGTTGTTGACTCCTACTACTGCGCCAAACGAAGGGAACTCAGCCTCAGGCTCTTCTTCTTTTCCCCACTCATGTATCTTGTCAAGCACCCTTGAATACAGAGGGTCCTCTTCAATCTTAAGGTCCTGGAAGTTTCTTGAGCCTGGATTTGAAGTTTTTGCAAGTATGAATGCGCCTTTGTTTTTTTCCCTGAAATATTTTGCATAAGGCTTTACAGCATCTTCTCCCATATATGCGTTGAGAGTAAGGATGTCTGCTTCAAAATCCCCTTCAAAATGGCCCTTTGCATACATTTCAGCAGTGGAGCCTATGTCTCCGCGTTTTATGTCAGCTATTGCTATATGTCCATTTGATCTTATCATCTTCAGTATCTGGCTGTATGCTCTGAGCCCCGAAAGCCCTTCTGATTCATAACACGCTATCTGAACCTTGAAGCATGAAGCATACTCTCCTGATGCGGCAATTATCTCCTTTGCATAGTGCACGTACTGCTCATCTATCTCTTTTATCGAATTTCTTATTTCTGCCGGAACATGGTCCGGTCTCAAATCTATCCCCACACAAAGAGGGCTTGCCTCTATCGCTCTGTTCCTAAGCTCCTGCATTATCATAAACAATCTCTCCTTTTGCTATCGTGTATTCTACCTTTCCAACTACTTCCCAGCCATCATACGGCGTATTTCTGCTTCTTGTGACGAATTTCGTGCTGTCTATTTTCCAGGCTTCGTCACTGAGTATTACCAGATTTGCCTCACTGCCCTCTCTTATATGGCTGTCCGTTCCCGTCATGAACGAAGGATTGTTGGACATGAGTTTTGCAAGAGTCTTCATGGATATGGTATTTTCCCTGAAAACCTTTCTTATCATTGCGTATGCAGTTTCTATATTTATTATTCCAGGCGCTCCGTTTGCCTTGTCTGCTTCTGTATGAGGCGCATGATCTGTCCCGATTACATCTACATGCCCGTTCTTAATGCTTTCTATCAGAAATTTCACGTCTTCCTCTGATGCAATCGGCGGATTGACCCTGTAGTCAAGGCCATGGCTGAACAGATGGTGCGGCGTAACTTCAACGGTTACTTTAAGGCCTTCTTCCTTTGCCTTTATTATTAGCTGCATAGACTCTTTCCTGCTTATATGGCAGAAATGAAGATTCCCTCCTGTCTCTCTCAGTATCTGGAGGTTTCTTCTCACCATCTCTGTCTCAGGCTCGTCGTGATCAAGTATCATGAATCCAAGCTCTGCGGATTTCTTAAGAGCTTCTCTGAGAATCTCGGGATTATCCACATTCTTGCCATCATCTGAGAAGATGCCTGTGTACTTCATGAGCTCTTCAAAATCCACGAGTTCTTTTCCCTGAAGATTCTTTGTTACCGAGGCTATCTGGATTACCTCAAGCGGAAGGTCCTTCATGCCGTCAGCCACTGCTTCTATGACCTCTGAGCAGTCTGCAACGGGAACTGTATTGGCCATTGCCACTACCCTTGTGTAGCCTCCCTTCAGGCAGGCGTCACTTGCTTCTTTGTATGTCTGCTTGTATTCAAGTCCCGGATTTCTGAGATGAAAATGCATGTCCGTAAAGGATGGAAGGAGGTATCTCCCCTGCGCATCGATCACTTTGAGGTCAGCTTTATCTCCATTTTTAATAAAGCTCTCGATTTTATCTTTTCCTATATATTTTATGAGCTTTCCTTCTATAAGGATGTCATCTTTAATTTCTATATTTTCATCTGTCAGCACAGCATTCTTAATTAGTATCATGCTGCCCTCTTTTCTTCATGTCTTCAAGCATGAGTATAAGCGCCATTCTTGCATACATACCGTATTTCGCCTGCTGAAAGTATTTTGCTCTCGGATCGCTGTCCACTTCCTCTGTTATTTCATTTACTCTTGGTAGCGGATGCATTACTATCATATTCTCTGAAGCACTCTTCATTTTTTCTGCGTCGAGTATATATGTTCCATTGAGTCTGTCGTATTCCCTGACATCTTCAAATCTTTCTTTCTGTATCCTCGTCATGTAAAGGACATCTGAATCTCCAAGAACATCCTCAAGGCTCTGAACTTCCTCGTACTGGCCCTCTGAGAGCAGTTCTTTTACATAATCCGGCATTTTAAGTTCTTCTGGCGATACAAAATAGAATTTGTTTCCAGGATATCTTACCATGGCTTTTACCAGAGAATGTACGGTCCTTCCGTACTTGAGATCTCCAGCCACTGCAATCCTGAGATTGTCGAGCCTTCCCATCTCTCTGCTTATAGTTACAAGATCCGTAAGAGTCTGCGTTGGATGCTGATTTCCTCCGTCTCCTGCGTTTATGACAGGAACCTCGGATATCTTTGCTGACTGCATTGGAGCCCCTGCAATATAATGCCTCATCACTATAAGGTCTGCATATGCAGAAACCATCCTTACCGTGTCGCTGAGCGTCTCACCCTTTGCCACAGATGTGTTCTCTGCTCCTGCAAAGCCAATCACTGACCCGCCAAGCCTCTGCATTGCTGCTTCAAAGCTGAATTTCGTTCTTGTTGATGGTTCATAAAAAAGCGTAGCCATCACCTTGCCCCTCATCGAATCAATGTATGATTGCGGAGTGGTCATTATGTCTCTGGATACGCTAATAAGCTGTGAGATTTCTTCAACAGAAAAATCACTTATTTCAGTTAAGTGTCTCATATTTCCTCCTTGTTAGTCTCTCTGTACTAAGTTAAAAGAGCTGATTGTTAATAAGTTATATTTAATTAATTCTACTTTATTGAGCCGTGTTTGTCAATATAAATGAAGTTGCTGCGTTATAATGCATTAATTTGCAGAACAGATTATTTTCGCAAAAAAAAGAGATCTTGAAATTTCAAAATCTCTTTCATTTTTATAATAAGTATTATTCTGGCTTTGGTGCGTCTACTGGACATACTCCAGCACATGCTCCACAGTCTATACAAGAATCTGCATTTACAACATAGATTCCATCTCCTGCAGAAATTGCTCCAACTGGACATTCAGCTTCACATGCTCCACAGCTTATACAAGCGTCTCCTATTACATATGCCATACCACTTACCTCCTTGTTTACTATGTTTGATTTACACTCTGATTATAACAAAGTTTGTCCTCGATGTAAATATCATAATATCTATTTTTTTTCAAAATATGCCATATATTTGTTAAATAAATATTCTTTATTATCTGAATTTTACAGATTGTTAATGTCGGTTAAAATTTGGATTTATAGGGGTTGAATTCTTTTTGCATATAATCTATAATATAGTTGGTAAATGTATTCTAAGTAGATACATATTAAAAAACCTACTAATAATTAAGAGGAGTGTGTTAAAGATGGAAGTAAAAAATGTACAAGAATCGCTTAATCCATTTGAAATTGCACAAAGACAGGTAAAAAATGCTTGTGACAAATTAGGCGCAGAACCAGCAGTTTATGAGATTTTAAAAACTCCACAGAGAGTTGTAGAAGTATCATTCCCAGTTAAGATGGATGATGGTTCAGTTAAAACAATAACAGGTTACAGATCTCAGCACAACAACGCGTGTGGTCCTTACAAGGGCGGAATAAGATTCCATCCAGGAGTTACTCTTGACGAAGTTAAGGCTCTTTCTACATGGATGACATTCAAGTGTTCAGTTACAGGAGTACCTTACGGCGGAGGAAAAGGTGGAATAGCTATCGATCCTAAAGACTTCTCTAAAGCTGAGCTTGAGAGAATCTCAAGAGGATTCGCTGCAGCAATCGCTCCATTCATAGGAGAAAAAGTAGATATACCTGCACCAGACGTTAACACTAACGGACAGATAATGGCTTGGATGGTTGACGAGTACGAGAAAGTAACTGGAGAATATGCTCCAGGCGTATTCACTGGAAAGCCAGTTGAGTTCGGTGGATCACTTGCAAGAACTGAAGCTACTGGATACGGTGTTGCTCTTATGGCAAAAGCTGCTGTTGAGAAGCTTAACATCGACTTCAAGGGAGCAAGAGTTGCTATCCAGGGATTCGGAAACGTTGGAAGCTACACTGCTCTTTACGCTCACAGACTTGGAGCTAAAGTTGTTGCTATATCAGATATATTCTGCACAGTATACAATGAAGACGGAATCGACATCGAAAGAATGTTCAAGGATCCAGTAAAACCAATCAAAAACGACAACTACGGAACAGAAATCACTAAAGAAGAATTCTTCGCTCTTGAGCTTGATGCACTTATCCCATGTGCACTTGAGAATCAGATCACTTCTGCAAACGCTGGAAGTATAAAAGCTAAAGTTGTTTGTGAGGGAGCTAACGGACCAACTACTCCAGAAGCTGATGCTATACTTGCTGAGAACAACGTACTTCTTGTTCCAGACATACTTGCAAATGCTGGTGGAGTTACTGTTTCTTACTTCGAGTGGGTTCAGAACCTTCAGAGATTCAGCTGGACATTCGAAGATGTTCAAAATAAGCAGGAAGGCCTAATGTACAAAGCATTTGATGACATCTGGAAACTTATGGATGAATTCAAGGTTGACATGAGAACTGCTGCTTACATGATGAGTATCAAGAGAATCCAGGTTGCTATGAAACTAAGAGGATGG
>SAAM01000819.1 GCA_009929415.1 Clostridia bacterium
TAGTAGTAGCTGTTGCGGTAACGGCTTACAGCCTGCCTGTCCGGGTGACTGAAATCATATCTGAAAGGCTTATTTTCGATATGCTCGATGGCGCTTTTTATCTGGTCTCTGCCGTGGCCACTAAGGATTCCGGCAAGGGTCTCATTAAATCCGTATATGCCGTTTTTCCTGTAAACGAAATCTATGTGTTCATCTTCAAAATCATCTCCGACGACCTCCGCATGGACTCCTCCGACCGCCGTGAATATATTGGGGTCAAATCGCTTTGCCCTTGCTGCCAGATTCTTTACGGTGCCGACATGGGTTATGTAAGCTGTGAACGCCACGAGGTCAGGCTTTTCAAGCTCTAGCACCTGCTCAAAGCTCCTCTTTTCCAGTATGAAGTCATATATCCTTATATCAGTCATGCTCCTGAGGTCCTCGGGGACATTTGAGACGAGGTATTCGAGCTCGAGAGGCTCGCAGATCATTACATGCTGAAGCCCTATCGTTTCGCTGTCCGGTTTTGGCCTTATGAGTAGTGCCTTCATAGTCCTGCCTTTCTGAGAGTGTACACTGCAATTGTCGGCATGTAGGGCCTGAGCTTTATGACCTCTCTTTTTTCTATGTGAAAAATCCCCTGAGTCAGCTTCCTGAACTCTCTGTCGCCGGGGTATGATGCGGGGCCTGTTGTCAGCTTTACGAACATCAGGATGATTCTGTCCAGAAGGCTGTTTCCGCTGGCAAAGGCAAATACGGCGCGTCCGTCTTTTTCCAGCAGATTGGATATTTTGGCAAGAGTCTCTCTTTTTGAAGGATAGTACGGAAGGGAGTGGGTGCAGGTTATGATGTCAAATCTCTCTTCAATTGCCTCCAGCTCTCCCACATCCATCACGTAGTGAGTTACATCCGGATTCTTTTTTTCAGATTCTCTTATCATGCCTTCTGAAAAGTCGAGGCCGGATCTTTTGATTCCGGGTACATCTCTCAGGTCATAGAGGAGCTCTCCGGTGCCGCAGCC
>SAAM01000820.1 GCA_009929415.1 Clostridia bacterium
TGTGTCTGGTCCAGAGCGCACCACTTGCAGGCTTCTCGCTTGCCTTCATACGCATAGTTCAGAGGTGGATCGCAGAATTGAGGACCATAAGAAGCTGTAAAGGCTCTGCCATGAGCAAAGGAGGAAATTGATGTCATCTCTTGTCATAATTATAATATTCATAATATCAATACTTCTGGCAATACCGGTTTCGATATCCCTCGGGATAGCATCGGTGCTTCCCGGAGCATTCGACCCTTCCTTTACTGCGAGCGGGCAGTTTGTAATACGCTCCATGGTTGGCGGGATAGACAGCTTTCCGCTCATAGCAGTCCCCATGTTCGTGCTTTCCGGCATAATAATGGCAAGAGGCGGCATCTCAGAAAAGATATTTGACGTGTTCTCACTGCTTTTTGGGAGATTTCCCGCAGGAATCCCCTGCTCAGTTGTGGCTACCTGCATGTTTTTCGGGGCCATCTCAGGATCGGGCCCGGCAACAGTCGCAGCAGTAGGCAGCATGACCATCCCAGTGCTCACAGCTCTTGGATATGACCGCAAGTTCAGCACCGCGATAGTTGCAGTAGCCGGCGGAATCGGGGTAATAATCCCTCCGAGCATACCGTTCATAATGTATGCAATGGCATCAGGCCAGTCCGTCAGCAGTCTGTTCATTGCCGGCATAATGCCGGGTCTGCTGATTTCACTGTTACTTATGATTTACTGCATTCTGTACTGCATAAGGAACGGCGAAGACAGGATTCTTATAGATAAAAGGATTCAGGAGCTCCATGACAGGGGAATATCAATTGTCATAAGAGACAGCCTGTCTGCACTCATGGCTCCTGTAATAGTGCTTGGCTGCATATATGCCGGCATCACCTCTCCAACAGAGGCCGCCGTGATATCCGTATTCTACTCCGTGGCCGTAAGCATGCTGATTTACAGAAGCCTCAGAGTTTCAGACATGAAGGAGATAATATCGGAGGCTATACGCACATTCACGCCCATACTGTTCATACTC
>SAAM01000138.1 GCA_009929415.1 Clostridia bacterium
CTGTTTCATATGAAAGAAATCCTTTTCAGACTTCAATGGTTTCAATTCATGACACCGGCATAGCCTGTGGGTTTCTCACACTACTAATAGTCATACACACATTTCTCAGGAGGCTGCGATGCGGACGAACATCATCATTGATGACCGGTTGATGAGCGAGGCTTTGATGGCATCGGGCTGTAAAACGAAGAAAGAAGCCGTAGAGCAAGCATTGAAACTCCTCATTACCATGAAGAAGCAAGAAAAGATCCGTGAACTCAGGGGCAAGTTATCCTGGGAAGGAGACCTTGATGCAATGAGGACCGACGTATGATCGTCGCAGACACCTCTGTCTGGATTGACTATGTGAATGGAGTGCGTACTGCTGCCCAAACCAATATCCTGGACAAAGAATTACAGGAGAGCCGAGTGGTTACGGGTGATGGAATCACGCAGGGTTTCTGCAAGGATTTCGGGCCAACAAACAGTTCCAAACTGCCAGAGGCTTATGAACTCACTTGAGTATTATGATTTTGTCGGAAAAGAGATGGCCATCAAGGCGGCAGAAAACTTTCGGTTGCTGAGAAAGTAAGGCGTTACCGTCCACAAGACCAACAGTAGTTGTGTAAGAGAAGAGTGAAGGATCAACGACAAAATTTATAAATACAATACAGGTTTAACGTTAGTGTCGAATATTTCGATGATGGAATCGATGATTTCTTGCTTGGTGCTATTTCGAGGGAAAAAGCAGTTTACTCTTTGAGTGTTTGGTGTGTCTCGAAGTGTACAGAAATATAATTGGGTATTATCGATGTCCTTTTGCGTCAATTTTGATTTTACAATGCTTAGTGATGTATAAAAAATCCCTAAGCCATTGCTACATAATCTGATTGCCAGCTCTGGATCATCGCAGAAAAGCGAGTCATTAGTAGTATAGTTATACGCTTTCATCTCAGCTTCAATATACCGTCTATAACTGGTTCCGGTCGTAGTTGAAATGAAAGGTTGCCCATCAAGCATGCTGGCTTCAATTTTGATCAGAGAATTATAGGTATTTGTTGCATATCGGGATGCATCAAGCAAGCCTAAGCTCTTTGGTATAATATAAATCAAGGTTTCAATACAGAGATGCTTTCTAACGAAATGGTCACTATCTACATTCAAGGAACCAAATGCGAGATCGACATTCCTATCTTCCAAGCTCTTCTCCAATTTTGCATAATTACCCATATAGATTGAAAACTGAACATCCGGAAAAGCATGGATTAAATCCGGCATTATAAGTGGTAACCAATATCTTCCACGACCTACACCGATGCCAATCGTGAATTTTTTCTTCTCTGTTCCTAATGAGACCAACCTGCTTTTCAGATTGAAAGCAAGCTCTTCAATTTTTTTCATTTCCTGAATATAGAGCAAGCCTGCTTCAGTTAATTTGATAGGAGAATTGCGTCTATTGAATAGTTTTACGCCCAGTTCTTCCTCCAATTTATTGATACTAAGTGTGAGAGCGGGTTGGGAGATATTCAAACGCGTTGCCGCACGAGTGATATTCTGCTCTTCAGCTATAATTATGACCTGTAGGAATTGGTTCATTTATTCTCTCCATATTTGCCAAGTTATAAGCATTTACTAATAATATCATAATTTTAATGTATTAGACATTGTTGATCTTTCGATTACATAATTAATCCAACAACAATAGGACAGGAGGCTCGTGTATGAGTAATAATAAGAAACAAGGAAATTTCCTTGCATCTCAATGGATTGGCTTGCCATTGTATTTCTGGATTGTAATCGCAGCAATCATGTTGGTCGGTATCTATACCGGGAAAATGGGAACTGATTTTGGTTCAACGCTTTGTTGGTTGACTGTCTTTGGTGCACTTATTCTGGCTCTTGGCAACCAACTTCCGATTGTTAAGGACTATCTTGGAGGAGGTCCCCTTGTACTACTTATTTTTGGTTCATTCATAGTATGGATGGGATGGCTTCCGAAGTATTATATTGATGCAACAAATGTATTCATGGCGAAGATTAATTTTCAGGGATTTTTTCTCACTCTCTTGATTGTAGGTGCCGTAATGACCATAGAGCGAAAAACGCTGCTCAAGTCTCTTCTTGGTTATATCCCAGCAATTTTCGGTGGATTGATCGGAGCTACAATTTTGGGACTCGTTATCGGAAAATTTTTCGGTCTCTCTATCGGGACAAGTCTTATGACGTACATTCTCCCAATTATGGGAGGAGGCTCAGCTGCTGGAGCACTGCCGATGAGTGCAATTTATGAAGAGGTAACAGGCGGGAACAAAGAAGCCTATTACGGGACTGCGATGTCTGCTCTCATGATTGCTAATATTTTATGCATCTTCTTTGCCGTTGCTCTCGATACTATTGGTAAGAAAGTACCTTCCCTGACTGGAGATGGTACACAGATAATGAAAGTGGTTTCACAACCTGAAGAAAAGGTAGACTCCATCGATATCAAACCCACAACGGAAGATCTCACAAATGCCCTCATTATTATGGTTCTCTGCTGGGTTTCAGCTGGTTTGATGAGTAGTTTGATTCTTCCTAAAATTTTCGGCATTCCTATTCATCAGTATGCTTATCTTGTTGTAGTGGCAGTAATACTCAACGTTACTGGTGTTTTGAATAGAACTATAAGGAAGTCTATTTCCGTTGTGTACAAATATTTTGTCCAGATTCTAACTCCAGCTGTGTTTGCAGGTATGGCAATCTCTCTTCTTGACTTCCAAAGTTTCATCGATGCACTGTCTCTGCAAACTTTGATGATGGCTATTTTTGTCATTATTGGGGCAATTTTAGGTACTGCACTAATTGGTAAGCTTATCGGATATTTCCCAATTGATACAGCTATGACAGCCGGCCTTTGCATGGCAAATATGGGTGGATCAGGAGATATGGTTGTTTTGGCAGCAGGACATAGAATGGGCTTGATGACGTATGCATCAATCTCTTCGAGAATAGGCGGTGCAATTGTTCTTGCTGTAAGTGGCTTTGTCTTTGGATTCTTCGCCTAAAGGAATAGATAATGAAAATTACTGACTTGAAAGTCATTAAAGCAAATCGCTTTGTGTACTGCAATATTTTTACCGATGAAGGTATTACGGGGATCGGCGAATCTGGTGCATGGGGTTTTCTCACCGCCTCGGCAGAAGCTTTGATGATGTTTAGGGAAACCATAATTGGTATGGATCCTCTAAATATCGAGCACATTTGGCAATATCTCTATAGATTCTCACATTTTAGAGGTGCAGCAATAATGGGAGCCTTGAGTGCTGTTGATATCGCGTTATGGGATATCAAAGGTAAATATTTCAACGTACCAGTATGGAAGCTTATCGGTGGAAAATGTAGGGACAAAATTAGGGTATATGGGCATGTATCAGGACGAACCGAAGAAGAATTAGTAGAGCATAGCCTGGAACTAAAGGAACAGGGCTATACTGCCATCGGGCATATTAATCCTTTCCTTGACGAAAGTATGGCTGTACCTTTCTCTGATGGAAATAGTCAAATGCTATATAAAGGAGAAAGGAGAGTAGCGAGAATTCGAGAGGCAGTTGGGGAGGATTTGGATATTTGCCTTGAACTGCATCGAAGATTGGAGCCGGGTTTAGCGGTTCAGTTTGCTTCGAAATTGGAGAAATACAATCCAATGTTTATTGAAGACCCGATAAGACCGGATAACTTTGATGCAATGGCTTTGGTAGCATCTAAAACGAGGATTCCCATTGCAACTGGAGAAAGGTTGCATACTATCTTTGAATTCCAGATGCTTCTAGAACGAAATGCCTGTTCATATGTGAGAGCCAGTATTTGTTTGTGTGGAGGAATTACTGGTGCAATCAAGATTGCAAATATTGCAGAAGCTCATCATATAAGCGTTGTTCCTCATAATCCCTTGAGTCCTGTCGCTATGGCAGCAGAATTGCAATTTTGTACTGCGATTGAGAATCTGGCTATTGCTGAAGTTCCCAATATCAATGCTAGAAGTACTCAGGATCAGTTTATGGGAAAGAATAGCGGAGGCCTGCGTATGAGAGATATGGTCACTTCTGTTTATGAAGTCGTGAATGGATATATCGAAATCCCAACTGCAGCTGGTATTGGGACCGACCTTATAGCCGAGGTGGAAAAGGTGTTTCCGTTCAAGTCCCATATGATAACAACGCGATTAAAAACCGATGGATCAATTTGTGATCAGTAAATTCTCATCTGTATAATTGTCATAGTACTGTTTAAGGCTCTCGATTATGGGAGCCTTATTAATGGTTTGATACCTTCTCTTCGAATAAGGACATCCTCTTCATTTCTCCTTCAGGGATTTTCTCCCATGGTCTTCCCCTCATTAAACCACATATCTCAAACAGGCAGGAATACATCATTTGAGGAATGATTGGGAGAATTCATATTCGGGCCAGTGGGAAAGTTGTAATCAATCAATGACATTTACTATAAGTCTGTTTATTGCTGCAGCTGTATCAGAATAACCGATACTTTCTCATCCATGAGGTTAGGCTTCTGGAAGTGGAATCTGATGGGTTCGTGACAAGCGTGACGATTATTCACCTGATGATAAAATCTTACTCCTCTCGATTATCTGCAAAATGGTTCATGAAACTCCATTCGTTACCGGCAGTATCCCAATAACAAGCTCGTACAATATCCACATATCTTTCATAAAGATGGCTCAAATCTGATCTATGTATCCTAAACTGAGATACATCAAGCTCACCAGAGGGTACAAAAACCGGTGCTTTTTGGATCCAACCCTTATCAGCAGGGAAATAATAATAGAAGGGTGCCTCAGTTTTGGAGATTCTTAACGTCAAGTCCTCCTTGGTAGCCTTTTGATACCTGCGATTCCTGATAATCCACCAGGTGAATTGAACTTTCTGTAAATAGCCTTCTTGATCGAATATGAACTTAGACTGCGGAAATAAGAATCCTTCATACGAGTTCTCATAAGGGGAGAGAAACCTGACATTCTCAAAATAATACTCTTGGTCGTTTCCAAGTTTCAGATGATAGTCCCCATTGTATGGAGGCTTTGGAGAACTGAAATAGCCATCTATCCCATTGAAATAATATCGTCGATATATATACTCCAACGGCACAGAATGATTGGCTTCCATCCCATATACACGGGTGTTACCATCGGTACCAGGAACAAAATCCACATCCTCCACAGGAATGATAAAAGGGCTCCTCCAGTGCATGAATTCCTGAAACAGGGTACCTGGAAGCTAAT
>SAAM01000139.1 GCA_009929415.1 Clostridia bacterium
CCGATAAATGGAGTATATGAAACTATCGACATCATAATGTTCGTATTCGTAATAGGCGGAATCATAGGAATACTGAATAACAGCGGAGCATTTGATGCAGGATTTGCGGCACTTTCACGTGCGACAAGAGGAAGAGAATACCTCCTTATCGTTATCGTTACATTCCTTATAGCGCTTGGAGGAACAACATTCGGACTCGCAGAGGAGACCATAGCCCTCTACCCTATACTCGTTCCGGTATTCATGATAGCAGGATATGACGCCATCGTATGTATCGCAGCGCTTTACATGGGATCATCGATAGGTACTATGTTCTCCACAGTAAACCCATTCTCATCAGTAATCGCGTCAAACGCAGCCGGAATAGCATTCACAAACGGACTTGCATTCAGGCTGATAGGACTTGTGATAGCGACTATAATAACAGTAGCATACATCATAAGATACGCAGAGAAAATCAAGAAAAACCCTGAAGCATCACTTATATACTCACAGAAGGCTGAAATCGAGAGCAGATTCCTTCATACAAACAAGGAAGTTCCAGAGTTCACTTTCAGAAGAAAAGCAATGCTCACAATATTCACTGCAGCATTTGGAGTAATGATCTGGGGAGTTTCATCACAGGGCTGGTGGTTCATGGAAATGACTGCGCTGTTCCTTGTAGTGGGTGTCCTCATGGGAATACTTTCAGGCCTCGGCGAGAAGGACGCAGTAAACCACTTCGTAGCAGGAGCAGCAGACCTCGTTGGAGTTGCCCTTACAATAGGAGTTGCAAGAGCCGTAAACCTTATCATGGACAACGGACTTATCTCAGACTCTATACTTTACTCTACGACTCAGCTGGTAGACGGCATGAACGGCGGAATATTCGCTATAATAATGCTGCTCGTATTCTCAGTGCTTGGATTCTTCATACCATCATCATCAGGACTTGCAGTGCTTTCAATGCCAATCATGGCGCCGCTTGCAGACACAGTGGGAATCCCTAGAGAAGTAGTAGTGAGCGCATACCAGTACGGACAGGGACTAATGGCATTCATCACGCCTACAGGACTCATACTCGTTACGCTTTCAATGGTTGATGTAACATACGACAAGTGGCTCAAGTTCATAATGCCGCTTATGGGAATAATCGGAGTGTTCGCAGCGATAATGCTTACCGTGCAGGCCCTTGTATAAAACTGAAAAAGCGATTAAAATATAAATAAATCTGCAATCAAAAGCTGTGCTTCCTAAGGAGGCTCAGCTTTTGCAGAATAAACTCAAGGAGGAAATCAAATGGATAATGTAACATCAAGACTTCTGAAATACGTAAAAATAAACACTATTTCAGACCCAAAATCAGAGACACTGCCATCTACTCAGATCCAGTTCGACCTTGCAAAAATTCTTGTAGAAGACCTTAGGGAAATCGGCGTAAAAGACGCTACTCTTGACGAGAACTGCTACGTGATGGGAAGCATCCCGGGAAATGCCAAGAACGCTCCAGCCATAGGACTGATAGCCCACATGGACACGAGCCCTGAATTCTCAGGAGAAAACGTGAAGCCCCAGATAATAGAGGACTACGACGGAAGCGACATAGTGCTTAACAAGGACCTCAATATAGTGATGAAGGTATCAGACTTCCCCTACCTCGCAGACTTCAAGGGCCATACCCTCATAACCACAGACGGCACTACCCTGCTCGGAGCAGACAACAAGGCCGGAATCGCAGAAATCCTGGAAGTCGCGAAATACTTCATAGACAACCCGGACGTAAAGCACGGCGACATAAAGATCTGCTTCACTCCAGACGAAGAAGTAGGAAGAGGAACCGAGAAATTCGACCTCGAGAAATTCGGCGCAGACTTTGCATACACGCTTGACGGAAGCTTTGAAGGAGAGATAGAGTACGAAAACTTCAACGCAGCCTCAGCCGTAGTGAAGATCCACGGAACAAACATACACCCGGGCTCAGCAAAGCACAAGATGAAGAACTCGCTCCTTATCGCGATGGAATTCAACGCCCTGCTTCCTGTATTTGACGTTCCACAGTACACAGAAGGCTACGAAGGGTTCTACCACCTTGACGAGGCAGGCGGAACCGTAGAACTCACTACCCTTGAATATATAATCAGAGACCACGACATGGAAAAATTCACCGCGAGAAAAGAATTCATGACAAAGGCAGCCGCATTCATAAACGAGAAATACGGTGAGGGAACGGCAGAAATCGAGATAAAGGACAGCTACTTCAACATGAGAGAGCACATACTGCCAGTCATGCACATAGTGGACTCCGCAGTTGCAGCCATGGAAAAGACAGGCGTGAAACCTATAGTAAAAGCCATCAGAGGAGGCACAGACGGAGCAGCCCTTTCATACAAGGGACTGCCTACTCCAAACATCTTCACAGGCGGATTCAACTACCACGGAAGATACGAGGCAGTCTCAGTACAGTCCATGAACAAGGCAGTTGCAACGGTTATCGAGATCCTGAAATCTTACGCACAGTAAAACCACAGCAAATAAACAGGCAGCTCCCAGTTATCCATAAGGTTATCCACAGTATCCACAAAATTATCCACATGTCAATATATGTGACATATATTTGTTCAAAAACTAAAAATAATGTGGTACAATAAGGAAAACTACAGGAAAACACAAATCGGAGGTGCTTATGGAAAACAAAAAAATCGCAGCCTTTTTCGACATCGACGGGACCATCTTCAGAGATTCGCTCATGGTGGCTCACTTCATGAAACTTCAGGACTTTCAGATAATCGATGACAGCAAGTGGCATACACAGGTCCATCTTTCAAGAGAAGCCTACAAAAAAAGAAGGCTCGACTACGACACATATCTGGAAAGCATATCCTCGGCATACGAAGAATCACTCAAAGGGATCTCCTACTCCGATGTAATGTTTGCAGCGCGCCACGTCATCCAGAACCGTGCGGATGAGGTGTACAAATTCACCAGAAGCCGCATAGAACAGCACAGAAAAAAAGGCCACATGGTCATATTCATATCAGGAAGCCCCGACTTTCTCGTGAGGCAGATGGCCAAGGTCTGGAAGGCGGACGTATACAGAGGAAGCACCTATGTATTCTCAAGAGGCATATTCACAGGAAAGATAATCCCTATGTGGGACTCAGTGAGCAAGCAGAACGCCATAAACGAGCTCGTGAACATCTATGATATAGACATGAAGCACAGCTATGCATACGGAGACACCAACGGCGACATAAGCATGATGATGAGCGTAGGCCATCCATATGCGATAAACCCGGCAAAGGAGCTCATAGAGAATATCCGAAACGACGAGATGCTCAGAAAAAAAGTACAGATAATAGTAGAAAGAAAAGACGTCATCTACAAGGTAGATCCAGACGTAGACATAACAGAAGAAAAACTCTAAATCCCAGAGAATGCATGGCTTTATGTGATAATAGATAGAATATAATGCCCCGAGATTGGCAGGCCAGCCCTGTTCATCCGGGGCATTTCTTCGTCCGGAAAGCTTCCCGCACGAAATTTTCAATCCTCTCCCCCCTTTTTCATCGCCTCCCCGCATATGTATGAGTGTAAGACAGAGCGAAAGGAGGTGAAGACAATATGGCAACTTCAACAAAGCTGGCAACCGCCCTCAAGATGATATACGTCACAGGGACAGATGGAACAGACGAGATAACAAAATCCCGTACCATCGCAAATATAAACATGGAAGCCACAGATGAGAATGTATACGGATTTGCAGAGGCAATGCTGCTCCTGCAGAACCACGGAGCATCGGTAAGCAGAATCGACTCCGAGATACTGACAGCGTAAAGCAGTCTGAAAAATAAGGGAAAGGAGGGAAAATAATGGATACAGAAAAAAACCTGGTACTGAGCTTTAAGAAAAGCACAGGAAACGCATGGTCATTCACAGTGCCATATCCAAAGGACGATATAGCAGGCGCAGACGTGCTTGCACTCGCAAACTACATGATCACCAACAGGATCATCGTGTTCAAGGATCTTTCAGAGCTTGCGAGCTTTGAAAAGGCATATCTGCAGGAAGTCACAAAGACAGACGTGAATACGAACCTGTAATTTAAATATCATTCACCCATCAAAAATGCTGCAGGAGAATTAACTCCGGCAGCATTTTTTTGCCTTAGCATGAATCCCAAAAACGGAAGGTTCATGCTTTTTATCTTTCAAGCAGAAAATCTATTATATTCTTTATCCTTATCCCGCCATAATCATCATACAGATGGCGGTCCATCGTTAGGATATACTTGGGATAATTGTCAGATACAGCCTCTAGAGACCTCAGCTCCCTCGCCCTTGTGTTCTCATCCATTATAGTAGCCGATACCTGGTAATATATCTTCTCATCCAGCTTTTCAGCGACAAAGTCCACCTCCAGATTTCCTATCTTTCCTACAGTGACCTTATAGCCTCTCCGGAGCAGCTCAAGATACACCACATTTTCCAGCACATGTCCATAATCCGTGTTTCGAAGCCCCGTTAGCTGATTCCTTATCCCGATGTCAGCTATATAGAATTTCTCCAGCGTTTTCAGAAACATCTTGCCCTTAAGATCATACCTGCTGGCACGGTATATTATGAATGCATTTTCAAGCATCTTCAGATAATTGTCTATAGTTTCGCCCGACGTCTTCCTTCCGCTGCTTGTCAGATAATCACTTATCTTCTTTGTCGATACTGCGCTGCCAGTATTTGCCGCTATGAATTTGAGTATGCTCTCCAGCAGGGCTGCATCCCTCACTCCATTTCGCTCAATCACATCCTTCATCAGGACCGTATTGTAAATCCCTTCAAGAAAAGGGCCTACCATCTCCGGGTTATCCAGAAGCACTGCGACAGTAGGAAGTCCACCATATCTGAGGTACTGACTGAACATCTCATTCACATCTGCAGAGCCATCATATTCAGTAAAATCCAAATATTCCCTGAACGAAAGCGGCTGCATCTTTATTTCCACATACCTTCCCGATATCAGAGTCGAAAGCTCAGAAGACAGCAGGTATGCATTTGAGCCCGTTATATATATATCCACATCAGCATCCACGAGAAAGGAATTTATCACCTTTTCCCATGAGTGCACCTGCTGGACTTCATCAAGCAGTATATAATGCCTTATATTCTTATCCGTGATACGTTCCTTTATATATGCGTGCAGCTCCCTGTAGTCCGATATATCATCAAACTCAAAGGATTCAAAATTCATCCTGATTATTCTTTCCCGGGGTACCCCA
>SAAM01000140.1 GCA_009929415.1 Clostridia bacterium
TCCTCCTTGAGTTTTGAGAGGATCTTTTTTTCTATCCTTGAAATGGTCATCTGAGAAAGGTCAAGCTCCCTGGCTATTGCAACCTGAGTCTTGCCCTTGTAAAATCTCCCAATAAGTATCTTTTTTTCCACGTCATTTAATTTTTCAATGAATCTTTCTATAAAATCCCTGTTTTCTATATTGCTGAAATTCTCATCTTCTTTTCCAAGAATCTCTATGAAGCTCATTTCAGAATCTCTGTCCTTGTTTTCCTTAAGGAGATCGAGACTCCTTATTGAAAACAGCTGCGAAGCTTCTATCGCTTCCATTACTTCCTCTGATGTGCAGTTAAGGTAATTGGCGATATCCTCTACTTTAGGTACCGATCCCATTTCCTGCTCCAGTTTGTTTCTTGTCTCATTTATCTTCATTGAAAGCTCTTGCGTCTTTCTTGGAACTTTTATAGCCCACCCCTTATCACGGAAATGTCTCTTTATCTCTCCGATTATTGTCGGTGTAGCAAAACTTGAAAACTCGAAACCCTTGCTGACGTCAAATCTTTCCACAGCAAGAATAAGTGACAGAGAAGCTACCTGGAATATATCCTCGAATTCTATTCCTCTTCCTACGTATTTTTTTGCCAGAAGTTCTGCAATATATAAATTTCTGTTGACAATTTCATTTCTGATTTCCCGACATTTATCTTTTTCGTAAGCATCAAACAACTCCCTGGTACTAAGGTCTGAATATCTCTCGTCTTTAAAAAGTTCCATATTTTTCTTTACAGAACCATTATACAATTATTCATCTCTCCCTATAATTTTCTTCATATAAATTATTGTACCGTTTTCCTCATGAGACACTACCTCAACATCATCCATAAGTGTCTTTATTATATATATTCCCAGTCCTCCGCAAGACCTGTTCTCGTCAAAAAGAGGATCTTTTATCTGAGAAGGATTGCAGCCTGCTCCCTCATCTTCTACCTGTACCTCTATAAAATCCTCCCCCGATGAAAAATAAAGGTCAAAAGTATCTACGTTCGAATATTTTATCACATTTGTACATGCCTCTGAAACTGCAATCTTTACATCCTCTATCTCTTCGATATTGAAGCCGATGTGATTTGCTATGGAGGAAGCCGTCATTCTGATCACAGATATCAATTTAGGATCCGTAGGCAACGTCATTTTTATAATATTTTTCTGACTGTGGTTTATCATGAATTTTCTCCTCCCAGATTGAACATTTCTTCCATGCATGTTATTTTAAAAATCTTCCTCACGTTTACTCTTGTATTTATTATTGTTAGCTTCCTGTTTCTTGCTTTCTGATCCTTATAGAGCTTTACGAGAGTTCCCAGCCCTGTTGAGTCTATGAATTTTACATTCTCCATATCTATAAGTATATCTTTATCTTCCTTAAGCATCTCTTCCAGCTTAGGCTCAAGCACTTCTATGGTATTGAGGTCAATCTCTCCGGATATCGTGAGCCTGCTGCACTCATCATCCATATCTACGCTCGCTTCAATGAATTTGCTCATATCTAATGTTTTTCTCCTTCTTCTGATTCTTCTTTATAAGTATTTTTGTTCCTTACTGCCTTTGCTACCTCGGTAGCTATGGAAACCACGGATGTCACCTTTGCCGCATTGTTAGTTATGGTGTCTATATTTTCCGTTATCGCAGCTGAGTGATCTATTATGCTCTCTATCTCACCCTTTTTTTCAAGACTTATCCTTGTAACGCTTTTAAGCGTCATCCCTGCATCCCTGAGCATCATTCCTGCGCATATGCAGAGTATGAGGACCCCTATTCCTCCCAAAAGAATTCCAACTTCCCAAATCATAGCCACTCTCCCTCGATAATTGTTTAGGGTAATCAAATATCCTGATCTTCTGTGTCAAATTCCTTTTCATAATAGTCAGGAGTGTCATATCTGATTATTTCATCCTTTTTAACTGCCTTGTCAACTGCTTCCCTGATAGTCTCGATGTATTCTTCCTTGTTTTCGATTATATCAACAGCCTTTTCTCTGAGCTGTTCCGCAACTTCTGTAATATCTTCTCTCAGCTCAGATCCTGGTTTATTGGCAAGCAGCATTCCTGCAGCTACTCCAATTGAGGTTCCAAGTACAAATGCGCCAATTTTGGAATCTGATCTGACTTTTTTGTTTTTTGACATATGTCACCTCCATAATTTATCCAATCCGAAATAATATACCCCAGATATTCGCTGAATAAACTCATTTATATATAATTTTTTATTTTTAATTAATTTCAAATTAATTAAAAATGCTCTGATTTATTATTTTAATGAATCAGAGCATTTCTGGCTGTTTGAGCTTATTCTTATTCTTCTTCTTCTTCTCCGTTTGATTCAATTCTCTCGAATGAAACTATTTTGGAATCTATTGACTTCATAAGCTTGACTCCCTTTGTGACTCTGTTGAGCTTAGGTATCTGGCTTACTTCCATCCTTATCATGGTTCCATCTGAGTTTATGATCATTATCTGATCGTCTTCGGCAACGAGCCTTGCTCCTGCTATCTGACCTGTCTGACCGGATATGTTGTAAGTCTTTACGCCCTTGCCGCCTCTTGACTGTATCTTGTATTCTCCTATGCAGGTACGTTTTCCGTATCCGTTCTCGGTTATTACAAGCAGACACTTGTCGTCTTCAACTACTTCCATCGAAATGATGCCGTCAGTATCAGAAATATCCATTGCTTTTACTCCCATGGTATTTCTTCCTGTCTGCCTTATCTGAGACTCTTGGAACGCTATGGCTTTTCCCTCTGTCGTGGTCACGATTATCTGCTCATCACCTTTGGTTATCCTTGCGCTTATAAGCTCATCCCCGTCCTTTAGGGTTATTGCTATAAGGCCGTTTCTCTGGCTCTTTCTGAACTGGGAAAGCTCAGTCTTCTTGATTATGCCTTTCTTTGTGCACATTACGATATTCTCGTTGTCTGCAGAATCCTTTATTGCGATGATTGAATTTATTTTCTCATCCTTTTCTATAGGTATGAGGTTTATGATATTGGTTCCCTTTGCAGTCCTTGAGCTCTGAGGTATCTTGTATGCCGGGATCCTGTACATCCTTCCCATGTTTGTAAGGAAGATAACCTTTGCATGGTTGCTGGTTATGAGCATCTTTTCTGCAAAGTCCTCTTCTCTTGTGGTCATGGAAGCTATGCCCTTTCCTCCCCTTTTCTGGGATTTATAGGTGTCTACCGGCATCCTCTTGACATATCCGAAATGAGTAAGAGTTATCGCAACTTCTTCATCGTCTATCATATCTATATCTTCTATGTCATCTTCCTGGTCAAGTATCTCTGTTCTTCTGGCATCGCCGTACTTTTCCTTTACCTCGAGGATCTCTGTCTTTATTATCCCAAGAAGCACGTTTCTGTCTTCGAGCACAGTCTTGTAGTAGGTAATCCTCTCGCTTAGGAATCTGTATTCTTCTTCAAGTTTTTCCTTTTCAAGTCCCTGAAGCCTTCTCAGTCTCATATCCAGGATTGCCTGAGCCTGAACCTCTGTAAGGTCGAATCTCTCTATAAGCTTTTCCTGCGCATCTTCGTATGCGCTTCTTATTATTGCGATTACCTCATCTATATTGTCTATTGCTATGAGGAGTCCTTCTATTATGTGGGCTCTGTTGAGCGCTTTGTTCAGTTCGAATTTCGTACGTCTTGTTACCACTTCTTCCTGATGGTTCAGATAGTATCTCAGCATCTGGTCAAGGCTAAGTACTTTTGGCTCTCCATTTACTATAGCAAGCATTATTATCGAGAATGTCTGCTGAAGCTGAGAGTATTTGTAGAGGTTGTTAAGAAGAACATGGGCATTTACATCTTTTCTTGTCTCTATTACTATTCTTATACCTTTTCTGTTACTCTCGTCTCTAAGATCCGTTATTCCTTCGACTCTTTTTTCCTTAACCAGGTCTGCAATCTTTTCGACCAGCTTAGCCTTGTTTACCTGATAAGGTATCTCGGTAACTACTATCTGGCTCTTGCCGTTGCTCATCTCTTCGATTTCAGCCTTGGCTCTCTGAGTGACTTTTCCTCTTCCTGTCCTGTATGCCTGATTCATGAGCGTTTTTCCATATATCATGGCTCCTGTAGGAAAATCCGGTCCCTTGACGTGCTTCATAAGGTCTTCTACCGTTGCTTCATCATTGTCTATGAGCTCTACAACGGCATCCACTACCTCAGAAAGGTTGTGCGGAGGTATGGACGTAGCCATCCCTACTGCTATCCCGTTTGAGCCGTTTACCAGAAGGTTTGGGTATCTTGCAGGAAGAACTGTAGGCTCCTTGAGTCTCTCATCAAAGTTTGGCATGAAATCCACGGTATCTTTTTCAAGATCCTTGAGCATCTCGCCCGCCATCCTTGTCATCTTTGCCTCTGTGTAACGCATCGCTGCCGCAGAGTCTCCATCTATCGAACCGAAGTTACCCTGTCCGTCAACGAGAGGGTATCTCATTGAGAATTTCTGCGCCATCTTTACCATGGCCTCATAAACCGCCGAGTCTCCATGTGGATGGTACTTACCAAGAACGTCTCCGACTACTGTCGCAGATTTCCTGTAAGGCTTGTCGGGAGTAAGTCCCTGCTCCGACATTGAGAATAGTATTCTCCTGTGAACCGGCTTGAGGCCGTCTCTTACGTCAGGAAGCGCCCTTCCTACTATTACGCTCATGGAGTAATCTATATAGGATTTCTCCATTTCATCTTTTATGTCTATATCTATGGTTTTATCAAACTGATTCGTTTCCATTTCTGCTCCTTTTTTCGTGGCTCTGAAAGAATGTTATATATCAAGATTTTTTACGTATTTTGCATTTTCCTGAATGAAGTTCTTTCTCGGCTCTACCTTGTCTCCCATAAGCATCGTAAAAGTCTCATCGGCTGCTGAAGCATCTTCTATTGTCACCTTCAGGAGTGTCCTGAATTGAGGATCCATAGTAGTATCCCACAGCTGCTCTGCGTTCATCTCTCCAAGACCTTTGTATCTCTGGATCGTAGGACTTGTTCCTCTTCCAAATTCGTCAAGGTACTGGTTAAGCTCCTTGTCATTGTATGCATATCTTGCCTTCTGGCCTTTTCTTACCTGATAAAGCGGAGGCTGGGCTATATATACAAATCCTTTTTCTATGAGCTGCTTCATATATCTGAACATGAATGTCAGCAGAAGTGTCCTTATGTGAGCACCGTCTACGTCGGCGTCGGTCATTATTACTATTTTGTGATATCT
>SAAM01000141.1 GCA_009929415.1 Clostridia bacterium
GGATATGACGTGGTATCAAAGCAGCAGCTGGGACTTCAGACTGGAGATCCAAGGGATTTCAAGTCATACGAGGAACTGTTTGACGCATACAGAAAGCAGGTTGAGTACTTCATAGATATCAAGATAAAGGGAAACAACATCATAGAGAATATATATGCTCAGTATATGCCGGTTCCATTCCTTTCACTTGTTACAAACGACTGTATAACAAACGGAAAAGACTACAATGCAGGTGGAGCGAGATACAACACGAACTATATCCAGGGTGTTGGAATAGGAACTATCACAGACTCGCTTTCAGCTATAAAATACAACGTATTTGACAATAAGAAGTTCACTATGGATGAGATGCTCAAGGCTGTGGAAAACAACTTCGAGGGCTATGAGGAAATCCACAATCTTGTGTGCAACAAGACTCCTAAATACGGAAATGACGATGACTATGCAGATGAGATAATGAGAAGCGTATTCGATCTTTACCACGATACAGTTACCGGCAGACCTAACATGAAGGGTGGAAAGTACAGAATCAACATGCTTCCTACAACATGCCACGTTTATTTCGGTGAGGTAATGATAGCAAGCCCTAACGGAAGACTTGCGCACAAGCCGGTTTCAGAAGGAATATCTCCTGAAAAGGGAGCTGACACAAAAGGTCCTACAGCAGTAATAAAATCATGCTCAAAGATGGATCACCTTTCAACAGGCGGAACGCTTCTGAATCAGAAGTTCGCGCCTGCGGTAGTAGCAGGAGAGACAGGGCTGGATCAGATGGCCAACCTTGTAAGGACATACTTCAACATGGATGGACACCACATACAGTTCAACGTAATAGACAGAGAAACTCTTATAGATGCTCAGAAGAATCCTCAGGATTACAAAGACCTCATCGTAAGAGTTGCGGGATACAGTGACCACTTCCACAACCTGAGCAGAGAGCTTCAGGACGAAATAATAGGAAGAACAGACCAGACATTCAACTAAACATATGCAAACCTGCCAGGGCAGATTTTCTGCCTTGGCTTGTTTGTCTGCCAGTGGTAGAATATAATTAAAACAGCTAAACGAGAGGAAGAGAAGATGAACAGGAAAATTGGATTCATAGGTTGTGGAAATATGGCAAAAGCGATGATAGGCGGGATAATAGAGTCAAAGCTCGTAAGCCCTCAGGACGTAATTGCAAGTGATGGCTATATGCCATCGCTTGAAGGAACAAGTGAGAAATACGGGATAAAGATAACTCAGGACAATAAAGAGGTAGCGTCATCATCCGATGTGGTATTCCTTGCGGTAAAGCCAAACATGTATGAAGCGGTTATCGATGAGATAAAAGACTCAGTTGATGAAAAAACCATGATAGTAACCATCGCTCCGGGAAAAACTCTTGCAAACATAGAAAATTGCTTTGGAAAAAAGGTAAAGGTCCTGAGGACTATGCCAAACACGCCAGCGCTTGTAGGAGCTGGAGTTACTGCAGTGTGTCCGAATTCGGAGATAAATAAGGAAGAATTTGAAGCACTCAGAGAGATAATAGGAACGTTCAGTCTCGTGGAGCAGGTAGACGAAAAGCTTTTTGATGCGGTAGTTTCAGTAAGCGGATCTTCACCTGCATATGTGTTCATGTTCATAGAGGCCATGGCTGATGCAGCGGTAATACAGGGAATGCCAAGAGACAAGGCTTACAGATTTGCTGCTCAGGCAGTAATGGGAAGCGCAAAGATGCTTCTTGAGACTGGAAAGCATCCAGGCGAACTCAAGGATATGGTATGCTCTCCTGGAGGGACTACGATAGAGGCTGTGGCCGTGCTTGAGGAAAAAGGTTTCAGGACTGCGGTTATAGAAGCTATGAGAGCCTGCGGAGAAAAATCATCAAAAATGTAACAGAATCATGAAATATTCGGATAATATAGCTTTCATTTTTAATTGTGAAATGAGACATATTCAGTTATAATAAATCAAGGATACAATTTAAGGAGATGATAGCTATGAATGAAATGACGGATATAGGCCTGATAGTGAACAAGCTCAGAAAAGAGAAAAAAATAACCTTAAAGGAGCTGAGCGACAAGTCGGGACTCTCAACCGGATTCCTTTCTCAGTTTGAGAGGGGAATGACTACTATTGCAGTAGATTCGCTTATGGTAATCGCGAAGATACTGGAGGTGGATCTTGACATATTCTTTCAGAAGAAAATCGGATCATGCGGACAGGAAATACTGATAAGAAGCTATGACAGAGATGTTTCCTCCGTTAACTCCAAATATATACAGTTCAACCTGGTAAGAAATGTAGCAGGCGCAGATTTCCTTCCGAGGATTTATGAGATATTGCCATCGAGATATGAGGATAAAGCTACTGAAAACTATGTCCATGAAGGCGTAGAGTTCATCTATGTGCTTGAGGGCGTCCTGACTATACACATAAAAAACAGGACCTATGAGATGTATCCGGAGGACAGTATATATCTTGACTCGCATACTCCGCACAACTGGGAGAACAACACCAACAAGGTAGTGAGGATACTCACGGTAAATTCACCTAATCCGTACTACACGGAGCTTGCAGAAAAGATAAGCAAAGAATCCGAAAAATCTAAAACACAGAAATAATCGTATCAAGAACGCCTTTGGAGGAATTTCAGAGGCGTTTTTTTGTGGATATAAAAACCTTGATATGCCTGAATTTATTAAAATATTTTATTAAAATTGTAATAATAATATTTAAATAATCTTGACCTTAGAGTTCATTGAACATATAATATAATAAGAAATTATACTAATATTACTGCATTTTAGGTTATGATTTCTAAAGATACATATCTCTTTAAGAATTTAAAAATATGAAATAACACAAGTTAACTGATCTAAACTCTGCATATGCGGAAGATGAAAGGGAGAGAGCAGGAAGAGTATTTCTGATATCCATAATCGTATCCATACTGTTTGCTGCGGCCGGAACTGCATTTTCTGTATTTATAAGCCGAATAATAGTAAGAAGGATAAATGAGCCTATAAAAATGCTTATAGATGCTGCTGACAGGATTTCAGCAGGGGACGTTGACGTGGAGATCGAATATGACAATGAAGATGAGATAAGTATACTTGCAGACTCCTTCCGGAAGATAGTAGAGGGAATAAGAGAGCAGGCAAGAGTGGCAGATTTAATCGCGAAGGGAGATCTCAGTGTAGATATCACTCCAAGATCAGAGCGTGACTTACTCGGAATAGCGCTTGCAGAAATGATAGAATCCAACAATGAGATGCTTTCGGACATAAGCATGGCATCTGAGCAGCTTGCGTCGGGAGCTGGACAGATTTCGGATTCGAGCACAGTGCTCTCGCAGGGAGCATCGGAGCAGGCAAGCTCAATAGAGCAGCTGACAGCGGCAATCGAGGAAATATCTGTAAAGACCATGATGAACGTTGAAAATGCCCAAAAGGCAAATACGATTGCGGAAAACGCAAAATCTGGCGCTGAAAAAGGCAATTCACAGATGGGTGAGATGCTGAGAGCCATGGAGGAGATCAGCTCATCATCAGACAATATATCAAGAATAATAAAGGTTATAGAGGACATCGCATTCCAGACGAACATACTTGCGCTCAACGCCGCGGTAGAGGCCGCGAGAGCAGGGCAGTATGGAAGGGGATTTGCAGTAGTGGCTGAAGAGGTCAGAAACCTTGCAGAAAGATCAGCAAGGGCTGCAAGGGAAACTGCAGAGATGATAGATAACTCAGTAAGAAAAGCAAATGACGGAACTCAGATAGCAAATGACACGGCCGAAGCGCTCTACAGGATAATTCAGGAGGTAGAGAGCGCGGCAGTAGTTGTAGCAGAGATCGCATCTGCGTCTCAGGAACAGGCTGACGGGATAGGCCAGGTAAACATAGCCATAAATCAGGTTTCAGATGTCGTGCAGTCAAATTCAGCGACATCGGAGCAGAGCGCTGCAGCAAGCGAGGAGCTCGCAGGGCAGGCTCAGGCGCTAAAAGATATGGTAAGCAGATACAAGCTTAAGTAAATTTTGAAATCTCCATATCGTTCAATCATAGAGCGATGTGGAGATTTTTTGAGTTTTTGAATGCAAACATGGGTATCAACTGATTATGATATAATAAAGACAGCAATTAAATTATTAAAAAGAGAGAGGTAAAGCATGAGGATAGTTGTAATTGACGGACAGGGCGGAGGAATGGGGAAATCCATAATAGAGAATATAAGGAAAAAATATCATGACAGCGAGATAATAGCGGTAGGAACCAACTCTCTCGCTACATCCGCTATGCTCAGAGCAGGAGCGAGCGCAGGCGCTACGGGAGAAAATGCCGTGATATTCAACTGCGGAGAGGCTGATATAATAGCAGGTCCGGTTGGAATATGCTTTGCGAATTCTATGCATGGGGAGATAAGCCCTGCAATGGCATCTGCAATATCATCAAGCAGGGCTGAAAAGATACTCATACCCATGTCCAAATGTCATGCTCATATAATCGGGATAGCCGAAAGGTCATTTGGATCCTATATAGAAGAGATGATGGAGAAGCTTGAATCGATCATGAGATAAGGAGGCTTGCAGATGAAGAAAAGCAAAAGTCCTTACAGAACCAAGACACATGACATAGTTCTGACTGGAATATTCATTGGAATGGGAATACTTTTTCCCATAATGTTCAATATGATCGGAATGACCGGGAGCGTATTTCTTCCTATGCATATACCTGTCATGCTTGCAGGCATAGTCTGCGGGGCCTTCTATGGAATGACTGCAGGGATAGTGGTTCCATTCATATCGTCATTTATAAGCGGAACTCCTGCCATATATCCGGTAGCCGTCTACATGGCATTTGAGCTTGCCGCCTACGGTATTCTGTGTGGTCTGCTTTCGAGGAGGCTGGGCATAATTCTTACGCTTGCGATTTCAATGATCGGAGGAAGATTAGTGCTGGCTGTGGCGCAGCTGATACTTCTTGGAGCAGCGGGAAGGCAGTTCACACTCGAAGGATTTATCACAGCTTCCTTCATAACAGCTGTTCCGGGTATAATTCTTCAGTTCGTAGCGGTACCGGTCATAGTAAGGGCTCTGAGAAAGAACCGTATGATACAGTAAAAAGCACGGAAATCAATGCCTGCAATGGTTGGCTGAAAATCATCGAACATTGGCAATCGATTTCACTTGATAAAGTACGATATTTTTGGTAATATTAGAAGGGAATATTTTCAGAAGGAGCATTTATATGAATA
>SAAM01000142.1 GCA_009929415.1 Clostridia bacterium
ACGCCGTCCATTCTTCCCAGCCTCGATTCTATCCTTTTCTCGCATCCGTTGCAGGTCATGTTGCCAATCTTCAGTTTTACGCTCTGGGTTTGCATAGCATCCTCTCCATTCAATGATCTTATTTTATATAGAGATTTTACCATCCTATTGTGTAGATTATATGAAGATTGAAAAAAACCTCTGAGATTTTTCTCAAAGGTTCATTTCTATGGTAAATTCAGTTCCTTTTCCAGGCTCGCTCTGCACATATATCCTGCCGGCATGCGCCGTTATTATCGATTTCACTATAGAGAGCCCTATGCCTGAGCCTCCGGTGTTCCGGCTTCTCGATTCGTCGCTCCTGTAAAGATACTCAAAGATGTGAGGAAGGTCTTTTTCTGAGATCCCTATCCCTGTGTCTCTTATCTTTATCTCAAGCATATCCGGCTTCTGGTCAAAGCTTATTTTTATGGTTCCTGAGTCCGTATATTTTACGGCATTTGAGATGAGGTTTACAAATACCTGGCTCATCTTGTCCCTGTCCGCTATTATCTCTTGAGACGCTTCGCTGAATTCAAAGCAAATATTCTTCTTTTTAGCCTCTCCCTCAAAGGTCTTTATAGCATTTTCTACAACTGAATTGAGGTTGAAGCTTTCCATGTTGAGGACGAGGCTCTCGCTTTCGATCTCTACCAGCTTGTCTATGTCTGATACCATCCTCGTGAGGCGGTTTATCTCATCCAGGCAGCCCTCGAGCCTTTCGCTGTCTGTCTCAAGTATCCCGTCGATCATGCCCTCCATGTTTATCCGAAGTGACGTGAGAGGGGTCCTGAATTCGTGCGCAAAATCTCCTGCCATCCTCTTCTTTATGCTCTGCTGCATCTCGAGGTTGTTTGCAAGGTTGTTTACGCTGCCTACCAAATTGTTGAGCTCTTTTATGTCAGAATCGCACTTAATACGGTCATGATACCTTCCCCTGCCTATCTCTGCAGTCTTGAGGATAACGTCCTCGACCGGCTTTGCAATCCTTTTTGCCATTATATATCCCAGAGCTGCCGCTATAATGAGGAATATGAGGGCGATCGCAAAGAATATCCGGTTGAGCATGTCTATGAATTCGAGGTCCTGGTTATTGTAGTAGAAAGGGCCATAATAGCCAAGCACCGCTGTGCCATATGTCACCTCGCCACTTGATATCTGATAGGTCTTTTCCGTATATTCCCCGCTCCAGTTGGGATATCTCTCTACCATGGTCTGCTCCATCGACATGATCATGTTCTCGCATTCCTCAGTGTTCATGCAGCTCATGCAGAATATCTCTTTGCCCTCTGTGTCATTTACCATGAGCACTATGCCTCTGTCCAGGGCGTTTCCGCCCAGAGCCGTTAGAAATTGCTCGTCCGGAGTCCCCGTCTTCTCAAATTCCTTTGCGATCTGGTTCACTATCTCAAGATTGAGCTGTTCCTGATTCTGAGTAACGTATTTCTGAAACTGCCGCTCGAGCATGAGATTGGAAGCTGCCAGAAACGATGACACTATGATGACAGATATCGTGACATATGAAATTATCAGTTTTAATTTGATAGAGATTTTCATTAGTTTCCTCTTCCCATGTTTTTATCAAGCACCAAATTTATATCCGATTCCTCTTACTGTGAGTATATACTGAGGATTCGCGCTGTCTGTCTCTATCTTGCTCCTGAGGTTTTTTATATGCGAATCTACTATCCTGTCATATCCGTCATAGTCATCTCCCAGTGATATCCCTATCAGCTCTTCGCGGGTGAAGGTCCTCCCCGGGTGCTTTATGAGGGCGAGCAGTATCCTGTACTCGCTCGGGGTGAGACTTACGCTGATTCCGCTTTTCCTTACGGTAGATGCGATGATGTCTATCTCAAGGTCTGAGTCGTTCCAGCTCATTTTGCTGAAAAGCGGATCTTTTTCGCTGGACCTTCGCAGTATCGCGGCGACTCTGGCGACAAGCTCTCTCGGGCTGAAGGGCTTTGTGATGTAGTCATCGGCCCCTATGTCCAGCCCCTGAACTCTGTCGTTTTCAGCTACCTTTGCAGTCAGCATTATGACTGGAGTCCTGGATGTCCTCCTTATGTGCCTGCAGACTTCTTCTCCTGATATCTCAGGGAGCATGAGATCAAGTATAACAAGATCCGGCATTTTCTTTTCGAATATAGTTATGGCATCTCGTCCGTTTGATGCCCTGCTGGTCTCATAGCCTGAGTTTTTGAGATATGCCTCAATGGCCTCAGCTATTTTTTCTTCATCTTCGACAATCAGTATCTTCTTTGAATCTGCCATATAACTCTCCCTGATCTTTAATTATCTTTTTGAAACCGTTATAGCGGTAGTGATGGTTCCGTTTACATTCAGCATGGTCCTTCCCATGTCGAGGATTGGGTCTATCGCGATTATTCCTCCAAGTAGAGGGAAATATTCACCCATTCCCATTCCTGAAAGGGTAAGCGCCAGCGCTATAGTCGCCGTTCCCGGTATGCCTGCTATCCCGAGTGAGCTTATCGCTATCACTATGAGTAGCATCACATAGAAGGAGATATCCATCTGCATCCCGGTCATGTTGGCAATTGTTACTACTGCAAGCGCAGGATATATACCGGCACATCCGTTCATTCCCATGTTAGCTCCAAGGCTTCCTGTGAGCGTTGCGCTTCCTTCATCGAGCCCGAATTTTTCCATGAGCGTCTCTATCGTTACAGGAAGCGTTCCAAGGCTTGATCTTGATGTGAATGCAAGTGCGATCGGCGCGAATGCGTCCTTTATATATCTTGCCGGATTTATTCCGTTTAGCGATATTATTATAAGATGTATTATAAACATAATTGCCACGCTTGTATAGAGTGCAATCATAAAATCCATTACAAGTACTACCGATGACAGGCCGTTGCTCGCTATCGTATTTGCCATCATGGCTGTCACTGCGTAAGGCATGAGCTTTATTATCGTCATCGCGATGCTGTTTATTATGCTGTAGGCGCCTTCTATCCATTTTATGAAGGCCTGGACATTTTCATTGTCCTTTGCGCTCATCCTTCTTGCTGCAAATCCTGTAAATGCCGCAAATATTATTACTCCGACCACGTTGCCGTTTACCATGGCTGCAAATGGATTGGATGGCAGAAGGTCTCTGAAGGTCTTTACTATGGTGGTCACTTCTCTGAGCTGAAGCTCTGAGTCTGAAGCGAGCTGCATGCCGGATCCAATATCAAATACATTTCCTGCAATTATCCCTGTTGCTGCTGCAAGCATCGTTGTCAGGATAAGCATTGCCACGGTCTTTGCGGTGAGCTTTCCAAGGCCTTTTCCCTTCATGCCCGTGATAACCTTTACGATTGAAAGGAACACAATCGGAACTACGATCATCTTAAGAAGATCCATGAATCCGTTTCCAAAGAGCCCATACCATGAGGTGACTTCTTTTACCCAGGCTATGTCAGATGGTTTTTCAGGAAAACCTGCCATAAGCTGTATTGCTCCGCCGATTGCCAGTCCCATCGCGATTGAGACTATCATACGAAGTGTAAAGCTGATCTTTTTCTGCTGCATCTTTGTGTTGATGAAGAAGGTTGCAAAGAGAATGAGTAAAAATAATACCGTGTTGAAGCTTCCGAGTAACAGGTACCCTGATAAAAATGTATTTTGCATAAATAACTCCTTTTCCTACTATTTTCATATGTTTACTATGTTTTATTATTTTATGCTATTTCATCTGACTTGTCAACAGGATTTTTTGAAAAAAGCTGCTGCTTTTATGCAAAAAAAAAGACTGCATCCTGAGACACAGTCCTTTTCCGGGTTTATTACATTAAGGGGGTGTTTTTCTATCCTCCTCCAACTGGTGGAAAGAGCGCGAGGACATCCTCGTCCTTCAGTTCCTTGTCCAGGCTGGAGTGCATGCCGTTCACGAGACATATTGCTACATCCGCGTGAGGGATATTGAGGTAATCCAGCACGTCTGAAACCTTTGAAAATTTTTCAGGCTCCATGAACAGGATTTTTTCGCGTCCTTCTCTGAAGGTTGCAAAAAGCCTTACTTCTATCATTTTTCTCTCCTTATAATCTTTGCCTTCTTAAAGTCCAAGACGCTTTATGGTCTCTTCTGTAGGGAACGCATCTACCCATCCGCGCGCCGCATAGTACTCTGGAAGAGTTATATCTATCTTGCTTATCTCTCCCTTGGATGGTCCATTAACTATAGGCTGCTCTGTAAGACGCTTTGGAAGCCTGTCATCTTCAGGTTTCATTCCTGCTTCTTTGTTGAACATACGCTCTATATTGTATATTCTCTCTCCTGCCTCGAGAAGGGATTCTACTGTATGCTCTGTTCCTGTTCCTGCATTGAGAAGCTCCGCATACTGTGGTGCTCCAAGCGCGAATGATGTGAACAGGCACATTCCCATGGAGTCGATTACTGCAGTAAGGTCCTGGAATATCTTTGCCCATACCGCCTTGCCTTCTATGGCAAGTCTGTCAAGCTGCTCAGGCATTCCAAGTATTTCAGGGGAGATCAGATATCCTCTTACGTGGCATCCGCCTCTGTTGCTGGTTGCATAAGTGATTCCAATACCCTGGATTCCACGTGCGTCATATGCAGGCATTTCCTGTTTTTTTACTGACATGGATATCTCTGGATGTCCATAGTGCTCACAAAGCCTGTATGAGCCTTCAGACATGAGCTTTCCAAGCTCGGTCTCACATGCTCCCATACGTCTGGTCCACTCCACTATAGCCTCGCTGCTTCCCCATACCAGAGGCACGCCTTCGCACTCTTCTTCTTTTATATATCCCTTCTGATAAAGCTCCATCGCAGCTGCTATGGTACATGGCGCTGATATTGCGTCAAGGCCGTATTCGTTGCACCAGTAGTTTGCCTCTGAGATTGCCTTGAGGTCTGAAATTCCGCAGTTTGAGCCGTATGCCCAGAGTGGCTCGTATTCCGGTCCGCCCATTATTTTATCGTTGAGCTTTATTACACGGCCGCATCCGATAGGGCATCTGTGACAGAATCCCTGTTTTTCGAGGAAATCTTCTTTTAATGTTTCTCCTGAGAATTTGTCTGCGTCAGGATAGTATGATTCCTGCCAGTTGTTTGTAGGAAGCGATCCAACATTGTTTATGATATTTACAAGTACTGCCGTTCCATATGTCGGAAGCCCTGCGCTTGTAACTCCGTTTTCT
>SAAM01000143.1 GCA_009929415.1 Clostridia bacterium
TTTATGCTCCCAGACAGAGGATGTGTGAGCAGCTTGTAGTTCTTGTGGACATAGTCTCTCGTCTTGTAGAGTACATCTCCATAACCGCCTTCTATAAATTCGACATCGTATCTGCTGAGTGGTTCAAAAAATTCTTTTACATTACTGTTGTTTGTTATTATGATCATTTTTTCCATCCTGACCTTGGTTTCCATAATTAATTCACTGGTATAACGTTTTCCTTGCAGGTAAAAAATAGGGGAATCTCGCCGAGATTCCCCTGTAATACCAGAGTGTTGTCAGAATTAAGTCCTTTTACCTGAGAATTTCATTGAAAAATGGCATTTTTCAACTTGTCCCTTCGGTGACTCTGCGAGTGCTCTCCCTAATCCGTCATTCAACCGTATAATTAAGTTTTATAATTTTCATTAACAATATCTATATACGTATTCTAATATAAAAACAAAATTTTATCAATACTTTTTTTAATAATTCTGTAACATTTTTTTCGGTATTGTTAAAAATTAATTTTATTCTATCTCATATTCTCAGGCCCAATCTGCCTTATTGCTTCGTAAACCGCTACTGCCACTGAATTTGAAAGATTCAGGGATCTTATTCGATCCTCATTCACCATAGGTATCCTTACCATGCCATCAGGATATTTTTCTAGTATTTCTTTTGAAAGTCCTTTGGTCTCTTTTCCAAAAATCAGGTAGCATCCGTCATTATATTCTGCATCATAATGATTTTTCTGAGATTTTGTTGAGAAAAGGTGACAGTCTGCGCCAGGGTTTTTATTTTCGAAGTCTGCAAAATCTTCATATATATTGATTTTTACGAGGTCTATATAATCAAGCCCTGCCCTTCTCATGTGCTTTTCGTCCATCGAGAAGCCAAGCGGCTTTATGAGATGCAGCACAGCATTAGTGCATGCGCATGTCCTGATTATATTGCCTGTATTCTGAGGAATCTCCGGCTCGACTAACACTATATTGATTGCCATAAACGCTCCTTTTCAAACTGTAAAAACATTTTTTATACATATAAAGTAAAAAAAGAGTGCGAATGCACTCTTTTCAGTATTAAGCTGTGTATATGCTTACCTGCTTACGTTTTTTGTCTTTTCTCTCGAACTTAACTACTCCGTCCACTAATGCAAACAGCGTGTCATCGCCACCTCTGCCAACGTTAGTTCCTGGATGTATTTTAGTTCCTCTTTGTCTCATTATTATAGAGCCAGCTGTAACAACCTCTCCATCGAATTTCTTAACGCCAAGTCTCTTTGACTCAGAGTCACGACCGTTCTTTGAAGATCCAACTCCTTTTTTACTCGCAAAAAGCTGAAGATTAATTCTTATCATCCTACTGCACCTCCTCTTTTTTCAATTTTAAATAGCTTCCGTATTCTTGAAGCAGATTCTCTATTCCAAGCTCAAAAGTATCTAATAGTGCATTTATTGAATCATTGTTATTTTTATTTTCCAGACTGAACTCAAGATACCCGTCTGATATTTCATATCTGACATCCTGTTTCAGCACCTCAACCAGACCGATAAGTATGGTTTGAGATAATATCGATACTGCCGCGCAGACAATATCTTCTCCATGTCTTGCATAGCCTGCATGTCCGGACACTACTACCTTTTCCGTCTTATGCATGCTGTTTTTGTAAATGCTGATATCAATCATATCTTATGCATTGATAGCTTCAACAGTTATCTTTGTGTATGGCTGTCTGTGTCCTTGTTTTCTTCTATAGTCTTTTTTAGCCTTATATTTGAAAACTATGATTTTCTTAGCTTTTCCGTGAGAAACAACTTTTGCAGTTACAGTTCCAGCGTTATCTCCAGTTACAAGATTTCCATCCTTTGATACTGCTACAGCGCTTATTGTTACTTCTTCACCTTCGTTTGCAGCTAGCTTTTCAACAAATAGAGTATCCCCTACTTTAGCCATATACTGCTTTCCACCAGTTTCGATTATTGCGTACATATTACACCTCCTCATAATTAAGTCTCGCCGTCACAGGCACCTTTACGGTTTAATACCTTTTCCGAGCGGAATGTCTACAAAGTATTCTACCAAAACGGAGGCCTCTTGTCAATAAGTATTTTGTACTGGACACTATTTGTGTTTCTGATTTATAATTTAATAATGAATGCGAACACGTAAAATTGATTTGGAGGTCATTATGATAAACTATGAAGGCGCGGTATTTCGACCGCCGAGTGAGGCCAGGAGCCTTATAATACAGGCAACGATAGGCTGCTCACACAACAAATGTACGTTCTGCTCCATGTATAAGGAAAAGACTTTCAGAGCACGAGATTTTTCTGATGTCGAAAAGGATCTAATATCTGCAAGAAGCATGTATTCCAGCATAAGAAGGATTTTCCTTGCTGACGGCGATGCGCTGATACTAAGCACGGAGAGGCTCGTTCAGATACTTGAATCTGTAAGGCGCATATTCCCTGAATGTGAGAGAGTGGGTATATACGGCACTTCAAGAAGCATCAACCTTAAATCCGAACAGGAGCTGATACATCTAAGAGAGCTTGGGCTCGGCATAGTATATCTGGGACTGGAGTCAGGAAATGATGAGATCCTCAGGAGCATCAACAAAGGTGAAAGCTCTGAAGATATTGTCAGAGCCGGAAAAAAAGCCCGAAAAGCCGGGCTGCTCGTATCCGTGACTGCCATATCAGGACTTGGAGGTCAGCGCCTGAGGACTGAGCATGCAAAAGACACGGCGAAGGCTCTAAGCCTTATGAACCCTGACTTCATAGGATTCCTTTCGCTGATGGTAGAGCCCGGTACTCAGCTGTGGGAAGAAGTGTCATCAGGAAGCTTTACGCTCCTGACTCCTCAGGAAATCATCGAAGAGATGGTTATTTTCCTCAAGAACATTGACAGCCCTGGCACAGTATTTCGGAGCAACCATGCATCAAATTATTTCTCACTTTACGGAAACCTGAACGAAGACATCCCTTCCATGCTCGGCGAGCTGGATGAGGCAATGAAGGATCAGGACCTGCTAAGGCACGAATTCATGAGAAGACTTTAGCTCGAATACTCTTTTTCAGACAAAAAAACACAGATTCCTGTGCAGGGATTTCCATCTCCTTAGCTAAGGTTATCTGTGTTTTTTAATGCCTGTTTCAGGCTTTATTTTTCCATTGGCATTTCAGGGTCTGCCGACCATTCATATATTGAGCTTTCATAGTTTCTTACTTTCTCAAAGCCAACTGCTCTGAGGACCGTGGACATGTATCCAGATCTTATTCCCATCGTTCAGTAAACTACGAAGTCATCTTCAGGAGTAACTCCAAACTCTGCCATTATTGAGGTTATTTCCTCAGGTGACTTTGGAGTCGCATCTTCATTCAACAGCGATGACCATACAAGATGTTTTGCACCAGTGATGTGACCACCTCTTGCCTCTCCTGCCTTCTGGCTCCCATTGAATTCATCTTCGGTTCTCACGTCGATGATGACTGTGTTTTCAAGATTTTCATTAATATATTCCTTTGTTGCCATGTAGCTTTGATCAAAATCGCTCAGCTCAAGTCCCTCTGATGGAACAGGATCCGGTGAAGCATCCTTTGTCACTTCATATCCCAGCTCTTTCCATTTTGGAAGCCCTCCGTAAAGCAGCTTTACGTTGTCAAGCCCCGCCATTCTCATCTGCCATACGTTTCTTCCGTCTGGCCCTGGTCCAGGAAGTACGTCAGAATAGAATACTACCAGCTTGTCATTTGTAACTCCGTATGACTCCAGCTTTGCTCTAAGCTCTTCCTTGTCAAGAGTAGTCCCCCACAGAGGATCTCCCGGCTTTCCATCAACCTTTGAGAATGAGTGGAATCCAACGCCTATAGCTCCAGGTATGTGACCCTTTTCATATGCATCAGGCTTGTTTGCGTCAAATATTATTACATTTGGATCTCCAAGCTTTTCATTAAGCTCCTGCGGTGTTATGAACATATCTCCATTTTCGTAAACCGAAAGGTCAGCTACTGTTTGTGAAGCTGCCTCTCCCTGGTTTTCAGAATCTGAAGTCCCTGTGCCCGCGCATCCGCTTAAAACAAGAGTGAATACCATTGCAACAATGACCGCAATGTTCAGTTTTCTTTTAAACAATGTCTTTATCTCCTTTTCTGTTTTTTTTCTGTATGTTTTTTTCATCCCAGACTTTTTTAAAAACAAATGCAAATATGCTCAGCGAGAACATCATAAGAAGTCCAAAAACGAACTTCTTCATTCCGCCTGTCAGCATCTCTCCTATGTAGGAGTAGATTATCGTAGCCGGAAGCTGTCCAAGGCCAGTAGCCCAAAAAAACGACCAGAAGCTCATAGAAGTCAGACCCGCTGCATAGCTCACTATGTCAAATGACATGAACGGAAGGAGTCTGGCTATCAGTATCGCATAGTTTCCGTATTTCCTGAAAAAGCTGTCGATTCCATCTAATGCGAATTTGCTCGTAAGCTTTTCTACTGCAGCTCTTCCATAAAATCTTGCGATAAAGAAGCAAAGAGCTGCTCCAACCATAGCGCTTGACCACGAAAGCACTGCGCCTTTTATCCAGCCAAACAGCCCAGCGTTGGCAAAGGTTATGATAAATGCCGGAAGCGGAGCCATGAGCGACTGAAATATCATCAGTAGAAAAGATACTACAGGCGCAAGCATCCCAAACGAAAGTATGTATCCCTTTACAAGGCCTACATCCACGTTGCTCATTATGAATATGGCCTGCTTTATATTTTTCTGAACAGGCTCTGACAAAAGATAAACAAGAGCCACAATAACTATGAGGCCTATTTTAAGCATGACTGATTTCTTACCTGAATTGTTCATTATACACTCTCTGAAATACTTATCTATCATATTAATATCTAATCCCTGATTATAGCTTTTTAATTATATATCAATAAATTAAATACGTCCATGTTGATAAGCAAATTTAATAATAGAAAAAATCTATGTGTTCCATAGATAAAATCAATGAATATAAAAACAGCATGGTTCATGACAAAAAAAAGAAACCCTGAAAAGATATTTACGATCTTTCAGGATTTCGAATATTACTTATATTATTTTTCTGTTAACGTGAGAAATAATATCATGCAGCTGTGAACAGCAAAAATCATAATAGATGCTGCTGCTATATATACAGATGTATTCAGCTCCATCA
>SAAM01000144.1 GCA_009929415.1 Clostridia bacterium
AAAATAGAATTGAAATCGTTGCGCACTTGAAAACCTTACAATTATCTATATTTCAATATATTCAAAGAACGTTAAATGATTTTTAGTGGACAGTTATGATCTGCGTCACTTTATTAGTATCTGTCAATATTTTGGAACCATCAGCAGGTATGGAGATACCGGAATTTAAGGTCAGCCCTTTTTTCTTTGCTGCCAGAGAAAACTTTTTGTTCAATGCTTCAAAAATAACATTTAAATCACCAGGTTTGAGAACAACCCTCTCCTGACCGGCCTCAATTGTAGAGATACTTATTATGTCTGAAATAATTGATAGAAGTTGCTCACTGCTGTTCGATATGATTTCGCCATAGGTTATGCTCTTCTCTCTGTCTGTATCAGGTTCTTTCAGAAGTTTCGAAAATCCGATTATTGCATTCATCGGAGTCCTTATCTCATGAGAAATATTCTGCAGGAATGCACTCTTTAGACGATCCCCCTCTTCCGCTTTTTCCTTAGCTTTAATCAACTCCTGTTCAATCAATTTCTTTTCCGTAATATCTCTGGAAATACCGGAGAGCCCGACAATATCCCCCTCTGCATTATAAATCGGACACTTAATAGTATGAAATATATGGACCCTGCCATCATTCAGGAGAAGGCTCTCTTCAAAGGATATAGGTGTGAGCCTCTCGAGGACCATTCTGTCATCTTCGGCAGTTTTTTTTGCATCTTCATTATTAAAAATCACATAATCACTTTTACCAATTACATCCTCTGCCCGCTTTCCTGTCATCATCTCGGCAGCGGTGTTAAATAACAGGTATTTCCCGTCTGTATCCTTAACATATATAGAGTCAAGAGCATTGTTAATAACAGCTTTAAGAAGACCCCTGTTTGTTTTTGCCTCAAATTCTGCTTTTCTGAATTTCTCCAGATGCCGGGATGCATCCAAAGCACGTCCGGTAACCAGGGAGAGCCTTTCCATCCTGTCCTTTAGAACATAATCCGTTGCCCCCTGCTTAACCAGCTCCACAGCCTTATCTTCACCAATGGTTCCTGATATACAGATAAAAGGTGTGTCCGGACAGATTTTTAGAGAGTAATTCAGCGCCTCCTGACCGGTAAAACCGGGCAGGGTAAAATCGGCATATATAATATCATACTTTGTGCCACCTATCTTTTTAAGATAATCTTCCTCACAATTGACTACATCCAATCTGATATCATAACCCTCATCAAGCAGATATTCTCTAACCAACTCGGCATCTCTGGGCGCATCTTCAAGAAGCAAGGCAAACAACTTTTCCTTCATAATATAAAGATTACTCCTGATTTATCTGCCCCATGCACGGAGGCAGTTCGTTTATCAAACCCCAGAATATTCCAAGTTGTTTGATAGCATCAATAAAACCGCCGAAATTTACCGGCTTTACTACATAGGCATTTACCCCCGAGTAGTAACTGTTCAACAAATCCTTATCCTCTCTCGATGATGTCAACATCACAACCGGCAACAGCTTTAATTTCGGATCGCTCCGGATCTCCCTCAGAACCTCTATGCCATCCTTACGAGGCATCTTGATGTCCAGCAAAAGGACAGATGGCAGTTCAGAATCTCTTCCTGCATACTGGCCTTCACATCTGAGGTATTCAAGAGTCTCTACCCCATCTCTCACAACAACAACCCTGTTTGCAAGATTGCTGTCTGATAAAGCTTCAATAGTCAATTCAACATCTTTTGGATTGTCTTCTGCCAATAAAATCTTCTTTAATTCAAGCATAACTTTCTATTTTGGTATTGAAAAATAAAATATAGCCCCCTTGTCAATTTCTCCCTCAGCCCAGGTCCTGCCTCCATGTTTCTTTACCACCTGCCTTACATTTGCCAATCCTATACCAGTACCCTCAAACTCCTCATTGGAATGTAATCTTTGAAAAACGCCGAACAGTTTCTGGGCATATCTCATATCAAAACCGGCCCCGTTATCCCTGACGAAGAAAACACATTCATCATCATTGCTTTGCGAACCAATCTCTATAGTGGCAACCTCTCTCTTCTTTGTGTATTTGATTGCATTTCCAATAAGATTAACCCATACTTGCCTCAGCATATTATAATCACCCCGGACTTGAGGAAGAGCCTCTATTCTCCATTCAATCTGACGTTCTTTAACCTCTTGTTCCAAAAGCTGTATAGCATCTCTTACAAGTTTATTCATATCCAGAGAGTCTGGTTTAACCTCCATACGGCCTGTTCTGGAAAAACTCAACAAATCGTCAATCAGATTGCCCATATGGACAGAGGAGTCTAGTATTGCCTCAATATAATGCCGCCCTCTTTCGTCGAGCTGATCGTAATTTCTCTTCATAAGCAGATCCAGGTAACCGGTAATGTGCCTCAATGGGGCTCTCAGGTCGTGAGATACCGAATATGAGAAGGATTCGAGCTCTTTATTGGCTGTTTCAAGCATTGCGGTTCTCTCAGCCACTCTCTTCTCAAGATTCTCGTTCATGATTCTAATCTTCCTTTCCGCCCTGTCTCTCTCCTGTTGTTTTACTAAAAGTTGCCTCAAAAGATTGTTGTATTGATCACAAAGTTGTCCGACCTCATCATCTCCCTCATGTTCTATATGAACATTAAAGTCCTGTTTTTCTGAAATTTCCGCAGTGGTTTTTGCCAGCTTCAGTATCGGACCTGAAATATATCTTTGAAGCCTGGATGCTAAAGCATATGAGAGAATCGCTACAATTACCAGAAGCAGGCATAATGTAAGCAAAAGCTTAATCAACAATACCTTAAGACTGTCCGCATTTGCCCTTACATGAATTGTTCCAAGTTTCTCCCCTTTGAAAAAAACAGGCTCTGTTATGTGAAAGAATCCTCCCTTATATATGCTCTCTCCATTTGAATCTGTTTCAGTCACTTTTACATTAGTGGATGAGTCTCTATATGATGCAAATAAATTGCCCTCTTTATCAAAAACATACCCGGCCTCCACAGATTCAAGAATCCCTAGTCTGCTCAAAACCTCTACAGCCTGTTTCTTGTCTTCGAAATATAGGGGTACAATACAATATTCTCCAACCAGACGGGTATTGATCTCCAGACTGGAAGTTATCAAATGCTGTGTTCTGTGAAACTCCCTGCTTGCCAATACAGCAAAAGCTACAAGAACTACACTGAAGGCAACCATTAGAATAACCACTATCAGCTTATTCCTTATAGAGAGATTCAATATTAGCTTATTTATCATTTTTCAATAATTATTGCTGAGTTAAGAAGCAAGCTGCTCATTTTTAACCCGGAAGCATCAAGTACACCCTTATTTATCTCATATCTTACATAATTATCCACAACTATCATATTCAGAAGAACGCCCTTGTTACAATATCCCTTCGTGTCACTTATGGTCATCACAGGCTTTCCCTTTGTGTATTGGAGAAACTCTTGCAGAGTCTCCTGGCTTACCGAATTGGAGATAAAGACTATTTTACAACCCTCTGTCTCATGGACAGAAGTTATATTTATAATTGACACATCAGGATTTTTGGTTTTGGCGAATATCTCCCTTATGGCCGGCTCTATCCTGCTTTTACCAAGTACTGCTATTTTCATCACCTCAGCACCACCCTGAGCCGAAGCCGGCCACTCAACAAAATGAGTGAACTTTTCAATAAAACCTGCTTTTAGAAGATGTTCAGGAGCCTGTCCCATAGTATATGAAGGGAAAAGCGTCCCGGAAAATAACAATATTCCAAGACAGACAAATTTTATACATCTGTTATTTAGCACTATACACTATTTTATAATCTTATCGAAAACTTTGTCAAAATGATAAGTCAGACTTATTTTAAAACATCTTTGTGGTTGTCTGAATCTGCTTACCGGAAGATTCGACGAGTGATAATACTCTTTGTTAAAGATATTTTCAGCTTTTAACTGTATATCAAAACCGTGAAGGTTGAAATATGAGATACAACCGTTAAAAACAGTAGCTGCTTCAATTTTCCTGTCTCCCGTATTAGGAATAACGTGATGGTTTGTACGCTCACCCGTGTAATTTGCCCGAAGGTTTATCTTTAAATGATTGTCATAATTATAGGTCACCCCGAAGTTTGCCATATGGGGAGATATCTCCGGCGTCTGGAGATCATTCTGGTCAAATGAACCGTTATAAGTATAGTTTCCTGTAAGGAAAAGCTTACCCAGAACATAATTCCCGTATAATTCGACTCCGTTTGTAAACAATTCATCCTCATTAATCCACCTCTCATCTGTCCCGATAATCTCCTTGGTAAGCTTCTCATTTATAAAATTTCGGTACAGAGCGAGCCCGGCCGTAAAATTTTCCGCCAGTTTATATGTAAGGGATATCTCTGTAGATTCCATCTTTTCCGGTTTAAGATTGCTATTACCCAGACCATAGGTATAGTCCCATGGTTTGGGAGCCCTGAATGCCCTGTTATACATCAGCTTGGCTGAGAGTTTTTCCGTATTATAAACAAGCGCGGTCCTGGGAGTTAAAACCTCACCGTAATAGCTGGATAAATCATGTCTTAACCCGGTAACTAGTGATAAGTTCTTTAATATATTGATATTGACTCTCAGATAGACGCTGAACAGCTCGTTGGAGAGCATCTTAGGTTTAGATGGAGTCTCAGCCTCTGTATACTGAGATGAACTGTAACTAAATGAGAATTTCTCTGCGACATTTTCTGTCTCTCCTACCAAACCTCCTGAAAGCATCATCCAGTTTAATGGATTATAACTTAGATGAAGCTCAGCTCCTGCAAGATTATTAGGTCTGTAATATCGTACCTGGCTTCCGGGATCGTCCGGAGTGGCCTTACGAATATCTCCCACCGTGCTTGGCCGTATTGTTGCATCCCGGTAGTATATACTGGCATTCATGTTCCAATTGCTGTTGAACTCCCGCTCGTATTTTATATAACTGTTAAGGAGCGAGAGGTTCCATGACGTATTCCTGTCAAGAAAACCTGTTGTATATGTGTTGTATGAGGTAGATCTTGAAGTTCTCTTATCTTGATACACAACTCCGGCAGTGAATCTGTCATATTGAAATTTAGCAGAAAACGAGATGTCATTTTCAAAATTCTCCATAAGTGATGACCAGTTGCCATCCCCGGCCTCTCCTCTCAG
>SAAM01000145.1 GCA_009929415.1 Clostridia bacterium
CCGGACAAGCTGCAGAAGGCTACTGAGCTGGGATGTGAGATATTCATAGAAGACCATCCGGATGCATCTATAGACATCGCGGCCGCAGGAATAAAGCTTTATCTTGTAGATGCTCCGTACAACAAGATATCTGAGCACGAGAATATTACCAGGGTCTACGACTGGGAAGAAATAAGAACTATATTCAGGGCAGAAGGAATATTGTGATGGCAGTGAAGCTGTTTCTCGTATTCCTCAAGATAGGAGCGTTCACGCTCGGTGGCGGCTATGCCATGCTTCCGCTTATTGAAAGAGAGCTCGTGGAAAATCAAAAGATGCTGAGCAGAGAGGAATATTATGATTCTGTGGCCATGGCTACGAGCCTTCCTGGTGCGATTGCCATAAACTGCAGCATTTTTGCGGGATACAAGGTAAGAGGCCTGTCTGGAGCGCTTGCTGCAGCCCTTGGGTCGATACTTCCTGCCTTTGCAGCCATAATTGCGGTGGCGGCATTCTTTGACGATGTATCATCTCTTGAGCCTGTCAGGCTCGCGTTCAAAGGAATACGTCCTACGATCGTCGTCATGATAATATATGCGCTTGTGAATATGACGAAAAACACGGATTTTTCAGGAAATAGAAAATATATAGCGGCAGTGGCTCTTGGGCTGCTCATGCTGGGGGTGTCGAGCTTTTATATAATAATTGCAGCAGCACTTTCAGGACTCATGCTCAAGAGACTGGAAAGAAGGTGACGACATGATATCCAGACTGTTTTTCAGCTTTCTCAAAATAGGAGCGGTAAGCTTTGGAGGAGGATATGCTGTCATCTCTATGATTCAGCAGGAAATCCTTGAAAAATACGGAGTAATAGACAGCGGACAGTTCATAGACATGGTGGCGCTTTCGGAGATGACGCCGGGCCCGCTTGCCATAAACTCCTCCACTTTTGTAGGATTCAAGGCAGCCGGGATTGCCGGAGCTTTCACGGCGACTTTAGCAGTAGTCCTGGTTCCTGTGATCCTCTCGCTTCTCCTGGCATCCTTTTACCGCGGCGGAAGCGGAGGGATGATTTCAAGGCTGCTGTACGGCATAAGGCCATGTGTAGTGCCAGTAATACTTTTTGCGGTAATCAAGCTTTTCCCGATGTCAATAAATGACATATACGGAGCGCTCATAGCGGCAGTTATGGCTGCGATTTATCATTTCAAAAAAATATCCCCGATACTCATGATAATTATCGGGGGATTTCTCGGATATATTGTTTATGGAATAGGAATACCATATTTTGCATAAAATTCTAGCATATGTCCAGATAGTTCTTTGACTGATAAAGGTTGTTTGAACGCATATATTTCTGAATACCGTTAAGCACATAACGCTTGTTGAGAACCCATACGGGAGCCAGCAGGCTTTCTTTTTTTCCATCGCCTGTAACCCGGTGTATGACGATATCAGGAGGCAGATATGTAATCAGGTTGCTCACAAGCTCAATATATTCATCCGCAGTCCGGAGGTAGAATCTGTCTGAAAGGTAGTGCTTTTCGAGATCCGTGTTCTTAAGGACATTCAGCATCTGAAGTTTTACGCCCCAGACGCCCATGTCAGAGACATATCCAAGGCTGTTTCTCATGTCATCAAAACTCTCATCCGGAAGATTGAGGATAAGATGAGCCACGGTCTTTATCTTAAGGCTGCCCAGATTCTTCATCGCTGTATCAAATGTCTTCAGGTCGTAGCCCCTTCTTATGAAGTCAGCGGTTTTTTCATGGATAGTCTGCAGTCCGAGCTCAACCCATAAAAAAGTCCTGGAATTATATTCCGCCAGAAGCTCAAGCACTTCGCTGCTCAGACAGTCTGGCCGTGTGGCGATTGCTATGCCTACTACATTTGGGAAAGCGAGCGCTTCATCATATTTCTTCCTCAGGTTTTCAACCGTGTCATATGTGTTGGTGAAGCTCTGGAAATATGCGATGTATTTGCTGTCAGGCCACTTGGAACTGAGGAGCGATGTCTGATCGAGCATCTGCTGAGTTATGCTGAGATTCCTGTCACCTGAAAACTCTCCCGATCCTTCCTCTGAGCAGAATATGCAGCCTCCCCGCGCGATGCTTCCATCCCTGTTAGGACAGCTGAAACCTCCATCTATTGAAAGCTTTATGACTTTAGAGCCGAATTTGCGCCTGAGATAATTATTTAAAGAGAAATATAATTCAGTGTCTGACATAAGACCATCCTTTCTGAAATTAATTTTAAATTATATACCCATTATATCTCAAAACATAAAAAAATACTTAAAAAGCATTGAAAAAATAAGCAAAATCTGTTATCATAATAAATATACAATATAGAAACGGGCCAAAAGAGTGGGAAAAACCCACTCTTTCGTTTTAGAATAAACTTAAAAGGAGGGTAAGCTATATGGCAAACAAGACGGAAGAAGCAGTGGAAGCACTGGTACTGGAAGTCCTTCCTCAGGAATTTGAACTGGTTGATACGGAATATGTAAAAGAAGGATCTGACTGGTATCTGAGAATACTTGTTGACAGAAAGGCAGAAGATGAGAAAATCAGCCTGGAGGACTGTCAGAAGCTTTCAAGGATGATTGGAGAGATGCTTGACATAAAAGATCCGATAAAGGAACAGTATATGCTGGAGATTTCTTCTCCTGGAATAGACAGGGCACTCAAAAAAGAGAGAGATTTCATAAGAGAAAAGGGAAGGGAAGTGGAGATAAAGCTCTACAAACCCATTAACGGACAGAAGGAATTCGAAGGAAATCTTATCGGCCTTACAGAAGATGGAATCGTACAGATAGAATTCAATGGCAGGGTAATAGAAATAAATAGAAAAGATATTGCAATAATAAGACTTAAGGTAACATTTTAATTTTAGGAGGTAAGTTAACAGATGAACGCTGATTTCATAACAGCACTGAACCAGATTGAGGCAGAAAAGGGCATAAGCAAGGACATACTCATAGAGGCTGTTGAAAACGCACTGGTAAATGCATACAAAAAGAATTTTGGTGCTACCAATAACGTAAGAGTGGTAATAGACAGAGAAAACGGAGATATAAAGGTATACACTTCAAAGACTGTAGTAAACAAGAGGGAGATCGACCTTCTCGACGGAGAAATTTCACTTGAGGGAGCTCAGGAAATCAACATGTCCTATGAGATAGGAGATATAGTAGAAGAAGAAGTGACTCCAAGAAACTTCGGAAGAGTAGCAGCTCAGACTGCAAGACAGATGGTCGTTCAAAAAATAAAGGAAGCCAGCAGAGACATAGTATTTGATGAATTCTCACTGAAAGAAACTGAGATAATGACAGGCGAAGTGGTGAGAAAGATCAATGGACCGCAAAGAGCAAATGTGCTTGTGAATCTCAGTATAAGAGGAAAGAATGATCTTCTTGTTACGACAGAAGCAATGCTTCCTTCACAGGAACAGATGCCAACCGAAGAATATGAGCTAAATGACAGAATAACAGTATATCTCATGGAGATAAAAAAGCAGAACGGTGTCCCTCAGCTTCAGGTTTCAAGAAGCAATCCGGGACTTGTAAAAAGGCTTTTCGAGAGAGAAGTGCCAGAGATAAGCGAAGGTATAGTTCAGATAAAATCCATATCAAGAGAAGCGGGTTCAAGAACGAAGATGGCAGTATGGTCATCAGATCCGGGGATAGATCCGATAGGAGCATGCGTAGGCTCAAAAGGCCAGAGAGTAGCTAACATAGTAGACGAGCTCAAGGGCGAGAAAATAGATATTATAGTTTACAGCGATGATCCGACAGAATATATATCAAGCGCGCTCAGCCCTGCAAAGGTGGTATCTGTAGAGCCTAATCTTGAAGATAAGACTGCAAGAGTAGTGGTTCCGGATTATCAGCTGTCACTTGCCATAGGAAAAGAAGGCCAGAACGCAAGGCTTGCGGCAAAACTGACAGGCTGGAAAATTGACATTAAGAGCGAAAGCCAGTCAGTTATTTCCGAAGAAATTGAGCAGGACACTGCCGATGATATTCAGGAAATGACAGAAAACCTGGCAGAAGAACTGATTACAGAATAAAGGCACAGGAGGGCAGAAATGGCACAACCAGCTAAGACCAAGAAGATTCCTCAGAGAAAATGCATAGTCTGTTCAGACAGAAGCGATAAGAAGAAACTTATAAGAATAGTTAAAAATAAAGAAGGTCAGATATTTGTAGATCCTACGGGAAAAGCCAATGGAAGAGGTGCATATATCTGTCAGAGCATGGAGTGCATGGAAAAGGCAATCAAGACTCATGCTCTCGAAAGAAGCTTCAGGGTGGAAATCCCGACCGAAGTATATGACCGTCTTAAAGAGGAGCTGATAAAAGCTTGAAGCAAAAAATAAAAACAATGCTGGGATTTGCAAAAAAAGCAGGGAAGATAACCTCGGGAGAGGGAATAACCCTGGAAAATCTCAAAAACGGAAGAGTGAAACTTGTAATACTCGCAAGCGACGCTTCTGCCAACACGTCTAAAAGAATCAAAGATAAATCCAGCTACAGAGACATACCGGTAATCGAATGCCTTGACCGCTATGAAATAGGAAAAGCAATGGGCGTAGAGGAACGTGTCGTAGTTGGAATTACTGACAGAGGCTTTGCGGATAGTATCAAAAAAATAGTTGGAGGTGAACAACATGGAAAAGATACGAATACACAAACTAGCTAAAGACCTGGGGCTGCCAACAAAGGAATTGATAGATATGCTAAGCAAGGTCGGATTCAAGATAGACAGCCACATGGCTGCAGTTACAGAGCAGGAAGCGCAGCAGATGATGAAAAAATTGTCTACTGTAAAGATTGACACGCAGGCAAATAAGAAGGATAATGAACATGGTAAAATAGAATCGAAAGCTAAAGGTGAGATAAAAAAGGACGATATGGAAAACAAAACAGAAAAAGAAACTCAAAAAGATGAAATAAGCCAGGGAAACAAAGAAGAGAAGACCCAGAAACCTGAACAGAATCAGGAACAAAAGCCGCAGGGCGAGAGAAAGCCGTACCAGGGAAATCAGACTGGCGAAAGAAAACCTTACCAGGGAAATCAGACTGGCGAAAGAAAGCCTTATCAGGGAAATCAGAGCGGCGA